>JBAQGU010000025.1:0-5707 GCA_049287975.1 Roseiarcus sp. | reverse complement strand
GGACAAGCCCGGCCATGACGGAAAACGACATGGAAATCAGCGACTAAGCTTTTTGTTTCTCGTTAGCGACAGCGAAGCAACCCAGACCAAGCCGTAGTTGGAGACCCCTCGTCTGGGTCGCTTCGCTTTGCTCGCGATGACGCAGAGCGCTGTAGATAGACGGCGCTCCATCGCAACTCACCCGTTCCGGAACGCGTAGCCGTAGCCGTTGAGTGCGGGAGCGCCGCCGAGATGCGCGTAGAGCACCTTGGCGCCGGCGGGGAAGTAGCCCTTCTGCACGAGGTCGATCATGCCCTGCATGGATTTGCCCTCGTAGACGGGGTCGGTGATCATCCCCTCCATGCGCGCGCAGAGGCGGATCGCCTGCTTGGTTTCTTCGGAGGGCACGCCGTAGCAGGGGTAGGCGTAGTCCTCGATGAGGACGACGTCGTCCTCTGACGGTTCGCGGCCGAGCTCGACGAGGTCCGCGGTGTTGCGGGCGATTTCGAGCACCTGCGCCTTGGTCTGCGCCGGCGTCGCCGAGGCGTCGATGCCGATCACTCGGCGCTCGCGCCCGTCCTTGGCGAAGCCGACCAGCATGCCGGCGTGGGTCGAGCCGGTCACCGTGCAAACGACGATGTAGTCGAAGGCGAAGCCGAGCTCGCGCTCCTGCGCGCGCACCTCCTCGGCGAAGCCGACGTAGCCGAGCCCGCCGTATTTGTGCACCGAGGCGCCGGCCGGGATCGGGTAGGGCTTGCCACCCTTGGCTCTCACGTCCTCGATCGCCTTTTGCCAGCTTTCGCGGATCCCGATGTCGAAGCCGTCGTCGACCAACTGGACGTCGGCGCCCATGATGCGGCTGAGCATGATGTTGCCGACGCGGTCGTAGACGGCGTCCTCGTGGGGAACCCAGCTCTCCTGCACGAGGCGGCACTTCATTCCGATTTTCGCCGCGACCGCGGCGACCATGCGCGTGTGGTTGGACTGGACGCCGCCGATCGAGACCAGCGTGTCGGCGTTGGCGGCGATGGCGTCCGGAACGATGTACTCGAGCTTGCGCAGCTTGTTGCCGCCGTAAGCCAGGCCCGAGTTGCAGTCCTCGCGTTTGGCCCAGAGCTCGACGCCCCCGCCGAGATGCGCGGTCAGGCGCTCGAGCTTCTCGATGTGAGTAGGTCCGAACGTCAGCGGATAGCGCTCGAATTTCTCCAGCATGACGAAGCCTCCCGACGCAATAGCGATCGCGATCCTATCATGGATCTCGTGAAAGGCGGTCTCGATCTTGCGCGGCCTACTCCGCCGGCGCCGGCAACGAATCGTGACCGGGCGCAGCCACGGCGCGCGGGGCGGGTTTCTTCTTGCGGCGCCCGGCGAGCAGTGAATCCACCTTGTCGAGATAGATGTATACGACCGGCGTGATGTAGAGCGTCAGCACCTGTGAGACGCAGAGCCCGCCGACAATGGCGATGCCGAGCGGCTGACGCAGTTCCGAACCCGAGCCGGAGCCGAGCGCGATCGGCAGCGATCCCAGCATCGCGGCGAGCGTCGTCATGATGATCGGGCGGAACCGGATCAGCGCGGCTTCGCGGATCGCGCTGACGGCGTCGAGGCCGCCTTCGCGCCGCCGTTCGAGCGCGAAATCGACCATCATGATCGCATTCTTCTTGACGATGCCGATCAGCAGCAGAATGCCGATGATCGCGATGACCGAAAGGTCCATATGGAAATATTCGAGCGCGAGCAGCGCCCCGATGCCGGCCGACGGCAGTCCCGAGAGAATCGTGATCGGGTGAATGTAGCTCTCGTAGAGCACCCCCAGCAGGATGTAGATAGTCAGCACCGCGGCGAGCAGCAATCCGCCTTGTCCGGCGAGCGCCTGCTGGAACAGCTGCGCGTTGCCCGCGAAGCCGGTGATGATGCTGCCGGGCAGGTTGGCCTTGCGTTCGATGTCGCGGATCGCGCCGATCGCCTGTCCCAGCGACATGTCGGGAGCGAGATTGAACGAAATCGTCACCGCCGGCTGCTGGGATTGCCGGTTGATCTGCAACGGACCGACGCTCCGACGCATCGTCGCGATTTCGTCGAGCGGAACCAGCTGCCCGCCGGGGGTGGAGACGCGGATGCGTCCGAGCGCGTCGGTGTCGTTCTGGAAATCTTCGGAGGCCTCGAGGATCACCTCGTAATCGTCGGCTTCGGTGAAGATGGTCGAAATCTGGCGGGTGCCATAGGCGTTGTAGAGCGCGGTGCGCACCTGATCGGTAGTGACGCCGAAGGCCCCCGCCTTGTCGCGGTCGATGTCGACGCGGGTCTGCGGATTGGTGATCTGCAAGTCTGTGTTGACGTCGCGCAGGCCCGGGAGTTGCGCGATCGCGCGTTCCAACTCCGGCGCTTTTTTGTACAGCGTATCGATGTCGCCGGACTGCAGAGTGTACTGGTACTTCGCCCGGGCGATGCGTCCGCCCGTGAACTCGAGGTTTTGCACCGGGAGCAGAATGGTCCTGATGCCGGGAATCACCCCCAAAGACTGACGCAACCGATTCATGATCGGGAACACCGGGCCGCGCGTCTTCTTGTCTTTCAGCTTTATGAACAAGAAGCCTTTGTTGGTCGCGCCGCCGAAACCAACCGCCGAAGTTACGCTATCCACGGCGGGGTCCGCGCGGACCATGTCGCTGACCGCGACCTGTCGTTTCGACATTTCGGTGAAGCTGGTGTCCGGCTGCGCCTCGGTGATGCCCCGCATGAACCCGGTATCTTCCTCGGGGAAAAAGCCCTTGGGCACGTCGACGTAGAGCGAATAGGCGGCGTAAGCGGTCGCGAAGGTGCCGAGCAGAACCAGGAATCGGAATTTCAGCACGACGTCGAGGGTCACGCGATAGAACCCGGCGAGACTGTCGACGAACAGGTCCGACAGGCGCGAGAACAACCCCGCATTCCGGCCGTGCTTCGGCGCGCTCAGTATCCGCGCGCAGAGCATCGGCGTCAGCGTCAACGAAACGAAGCCGGAAACCAGGATCGCCACCGTGATCGTGACCGCGAATTCGCGGAAGACGCGGCCGACGACGCCGCTCATCAGCAGCACCGGGATGAACACCGCCACCAGCGAAAACGTGATCGAGAGAATGGTGAATGCGATCTCGCCCGAGCCCTTCAGCGCGGCGTCGAACGGCTTCATACCGTGTTCGATATGGCGCGTGATGTTCTCGAGCATGACTATCGCGTCGTCGACGACGAAGCCGACGGACAGCGTGATCGCCAACAGCGAAATGTTGTCGATCGAATAGTTGAAGACGAACATGAATGCGCAGGCGCCGATCAGCGACACCGGCAGGGCGAGCGCAGGGATCAGCGTCGCCGCCGCGGACTTCAGGAACACGAAGATGACGATGACGACCAGCGCGATCGAGAGCAGCAGCGTGCGCTGAACATCGTCGATCGATTGCCGGATCGAGACCGAGCGGTCGTTGAGAACCAGCGCCTGCACGGACGGCGGCAGCTGAGATTGGTAATAGGGAATCCGTCCCCTCACGTTGTCGACGACGTCGACGGTATTGGCGTCGGATTGGCGGAACACCGCGAGGACGACCGCGCGCTCCTTGCCGACCCACGCGGCGATCTGCTTGTTCTCGACCGAATCATAGACCGTCGCGATCTCCTTGAGACGGACCGGCGAGCCGTTGTGCCAGGCGACGACGAGATTGTCGTATTCGGCCGCGTGCTCCATCTGGCCGGTCGCATCGACCGTGACGTTCTGCCGGCGGCCGAGCAGCGCGCCGACCGGCGTCGAGGAATTGGCCGCCGCCACCGAGTTGCTGACGTTGTCGAGCGTCAGGCCGCGCGCCGCGGCTTTGTCGGGATCGACTGAGACGCGTACGGCGAATTTCTGCTGCCCGAAAACGAGCACCTGCGCGACGCCGGTGATCTGCGAGATCTGCTCGGCGAAGACCTGCTCGGCGTAGTCGTCGACCTTCGTCAGCGGCAGCGTCTTCGACGCCAGTGCGATGAACAGAATCGGGCTGTCCGCCGGATTGAGCTTCTGAAAGCTCGGCGGCGCAGGCAGTTGTGGGGGCAGCTTACGCAGTGTCGAGGAGATGTTCGACTGCACGTCGAGCGCCGCGCCGTCGATGTTGCGGTCGAGGTCGAACTGCATTGTGATCGAGGTCGTGCCGAGCGCCGACGACGACGTCATCATCGTGATCCCGGGGATCGTCGCGAATGCGCGTTCCAGCGGACCTGCGACCGAGGACGCCATCGTGTCCGGACTGGCGCCGGGCAATTGCGCCGTGACGCTGATGGTGGGGAAATCGACGCGCGGCAGCGCCGCAACCGGCAATTGGCGGTAGCCGAACAGGCCGAACACGACGAACGACAGCATCAGGAGGCTCGTCATCACCGGCCGGCGGATGCAGAGCTCGGGAAGCGACATCAGGTGGCTCCCTTCGGCGGATTCCGAATCTCGACCTTCGAACCCTCCACCAGCAGCAGCGCGCCGTCGACGACGACGCTCTCATCGCCTTTCAGCCCGGTCAGCACCACGGTCTCGCCGCCCTGCGTGCGGCCGGCCTCGACGGGCGCTACATGCACCTTGCCGTCGATGATCGTGAAGACGAAGTTTCCGTTCTGCCCGATCTGAATCGCCTCGCGCGGCACGACGACCTGGTTCGGCTCGATCCGGATGGTCAGCTGGAGATTGCAGAGCTGTCCGGGCCACAGTTTCTCGTCGGCGTTGTCGAAGATCGCGCGGGCGACGATCGTTCCGGTGTTGGCGTCGACGGAATTGTCGAGGATCGCGAGCTTGCCCTCGGAACTGGTCTTCGAACCCTGCGGCGTCGCGACGACCTTCGCGCCGTTCGTCATCGCCTCACGCAGCGCCGGCAGCAAGGATTGCGTGACCGAGAACGCGACGTAGATCGGCGAGATCTGATTGATCGTGGCGAAAATGCCGGAGGCGCCGTTGTCGCCGGCCTTGGCGACATTGCCCTGCTTGATGTTGACGACGCCGACGCGGCCCGAAATCGGCGCGGTCACGGTGTACCAGCCGAGCTGCACCTTCATGTTGTCGATCGCGGCCTTGTCGCCCAGGATCGCCGCCTTGAACGTCAGGGCAGAGGTCTTGGCGTTGTCGAGGTTGATCACGGGCGTCGCCGAGCGCGCGACCAGATCGGTGTCGCGGGTGACGTCGCGCTGGGCCTGCTCGAGCTGCGCCTCGTCTTTGGCGAGCTGCGCTTCGGCGCCGGCGAGCTGCGCGTCGGCCTGCCGGTGATCGAGCGTGATCAGCAGGTCTCCCGCCTTGACCTCGGCGCCGTCGGCGACCGAAACCTTTTCGACCGTCGCATCGAAATGCGGGCGCAGCGCGACGCTCGCGATCGCTTGCGCCGTCCCGATTTCCCCGATGTTCCAGGGTACGTCCTTGCGCATCGCGGGCGCGACGAGCACCGAAATGGGCGGGCGCGACGGCGCTGCGGGCGGAGCGCTGGGCGCCGCGGGCGCCCCTGTCAGCGCGACCGGGAGATAGCCATGAATTTGTTGCGCGAACGGCGCGGCGGCGGGCCAATAGGTCGCCACGAGCGGCGGATTATAGCCCGCGTAGAGCGCGCCGGCGCCCGCCAGAATTACGAGGTATCCCACCCATCGAAGCAATGCTGACAAAAGCGCTCTCCGACAATCCGCTCCGCCCGAGCGCCGAGCGCGCCTCGAAGCGGTGCGAATTCGTTTCCGCCCGGCGCCGTCC
>JBAQGU010000024.1:0-1925 GCA_049287975.1 Roseiarcus sp. | reverse complement strand
TCTGACGATTGGGCCACGACACTTGGTCGTTCGCCGGCAGCGAAGCGTTCAAAATCTGGTTCGCTGAACCCAGCGAAACTAGGGTGACGAAGCGATCAGGCAAATGAGGAAATCGTTGCGCATTCGGGAGAGACTCGGCGGAATATCGCGCCGATATTGTTGCCACAATTCATTCGAGCACCGGTCGCAAATACCAAATGGAGAGGTCATGAGACACCTTCAATTTGCTATCTTAGCGATATTCTGCCTATCTACCTCGGCCTGGGCCCAAAGCGCTCACGGGATATCGCAATGGCGAGTCCAGCATGATGTCTTCGATGGGAAGATACCGGGAGCGCTGGTTCCGAATGGCAACCAATGCGCCCCCGAATACGCGCAGCCCATTTGGGGCCCGAACGCGGCGCTTCTCGGATACCGTTGCTCGAACTTTGCGGGACGCTGACGGGTCCGACGGCTGCCGTTGAAAATGAGGGGATGACTCAGAAACGTCAGTGTCATGCCGCGAAAGCGGGCATCCAGACTTGGCCGCACGTGCCGGGCCCTGGATTCCCGCTTGCGCGGGAATGACACAACGTTAAAGAACCTCATTTTGATTGACGCGCCGCACGAAGGCGAAAAAGATTTCGGCGAGGGCTGGGATTCTCGGCGGCCGGGGCAGGTGCCGAGGCAGTCCGAGAATTCGACAGCAACGCTAATAATCTTGTGACCGCGGCGCCGTCGCGATAAGGCGAGCGTTTCGCGGGGCGGGACGCCGTTTGCTGCTGTTGGACGCCGCGCGGACGCCGAGGGATGCGCTCATGCCGAATGACGATGCCCAGCGCCGCCATGTGTTGATCGTCGAGGACGAGAACAGCCTCGCCGAGGAAATCACCGCCGAACTGTCGGGTCTCGGCTATTGTGCGCGCTCGGTGGAGAGCGTCGCCGAGGGCCTTCGACACGCGCGGTCCGGCGAGCCTGCGATACTGATCGTCGATCGCATGTTGGGCGGCGCAGACGGCCTTTCGATAATCGAGACTTTGAGACAGGAGGGTTTCAAGACCCCCGTTCTCGTGATCTCGGCGCTTTCGGCGGTGGACGAGCGCATCAAGGGCCTGAAGGCGGGGGGCGACGACTATCTCGTCAAACCGTTCGCCATGGCGGAGTTGACGGCGAGGATCGAGGCCCTGTTGCGCCGCGTCGACGACACGCGCGCGAGCAAGCTGCGGGCCGGCGATCTCGAAATGGACCTCATCGAGCAAACCGTGCGGCGCGGCGACGCCGAAATCGAATTGCTGCCGCGCGAATTCAAGCTCTTGGAGTTTTTCCTGCGCCGGCCGGGGCAAATCGTCACGCGCGCGATGTTGCTGGAAGGCGTATGGCGCTACCGCTTCAACCCCAACACGAACGCCGTCGATGTCCACATCGGCAATTTGCGCCGCAAAATCGATGTCCACGGCCGCCCGTCCCTCATCACCAACATCCGCGGCGCCGGGTTCATGCTCAATGCGGGTTCCTGAGGCTTTTCATTCCTCGGCGTTTCGAGTGACCCTCGCTTTCGCGCTCGCGACGACGGTCGCGGTCCTCGTCATCTTCGGCTTCGTCTATCTGCAGATCACGACCGCGGACGAAAATCGCGTCCGCGCCGTCCTCGTGGAGGAAGCCTCCAAGGGCGCCGACTATAGCCAAGCCGAACTCGAGCGGGCGCTCGAGCTCAGGCTCACGCGCGACCTACGGCGTCTCGATTACGTCGCGCTGTTCGACTCCGCAGGCAACCCCACGCTCGGCAACGTCCCGCGTTTGCCCGACATTCCCGTGGACGGCAAATCGCACTTGATACCCAAAGAACTTCTCCCCGGCGCCGCCGACCGATACGAACCCGCCGTTTTCGTCGCCCGCCGCCGCGCCGACGGCGGCGTTCTCCTGCTCGGCCGAAGCCTGTCGGACGC
>JBAQGU010000023.1:0-4376 GCA_049287975.1 Roseiarcus sp. | reverse complement strand
GCGTCGCGTCAGGCCGGACGCATGGCATAGCGATTGCTAGATCGTGGACCTGAATGGCCTTCGCGACGCCGCGCGCCGTCCCAGGGAGCAGCCCTATGCGTTCATCTACAGTATCACGCCGAACATTCCTACAAACCGCCGCGGGCGGCGCGCTCGGCGCAGCCGCCGGCTTCGCCGCGACGGGCCGCGCCCTGGCTGCGGAACTGACCGTCGGCATCGTCTACGTCGGCGCGAAAGGAGACTTTGGTTGGAATCAGGCGCACGCGGTCGCCGCCGCGGCGCTCAAGCTGGTCCCGGGCGTCACCGTCGTCGAGGAGGAGAATGTTCCCGAGACCGACGCCTGCGCCAAGACGATGGAATCGATGATTAATCTCGACGGAGCCGGACTGATCCTGGCGACATCGTTCGGCTATTACACGCCGTTCGTCGTCGACACGGCGAAGAAATATCCCAAGGTCGAGTTTCGCCACGCGGCGCCGCTGTGGAACAAGGACAAGGACCCCAAGAACGCTGGCAGCTATTTCGGCTATCTCAACCAAGGCCACTATGTCGACGGCGTCGCGGCGGGCCTGTGCACCAAGTCCAACAAGATCGGTTTCGTCGCCGCCAAGCCGATCGCGAGCGTGCTCAGCAACATCAACTCGGTCCTGCTCGGCGCCCGCAAGACGAATCCGAAGGCGACCGTGCAGGTGATCTTCACCGGCGACTGGTCGATGCCGGTGCGCGAAGCCGAGGCGGCCAACGCGCTCGTCGACGCCGGCTGCGACGTCATCACGTGCCACGTCGATTCGCCCAAGGTGGTGATCGAGACCGCCGAGAAGCGCGGCGTGAAGACCTGCGGCCACAACGCCAGCCAGGCGCCGCTGGCGCCCAAGGGCTTCATCACCGGCGCCGAATACAAGTGGTCGACCATCTACAAGGGCTACGCGGCCGACCTCGCCGCGGGCAAGGCGCTGCCGAACTTCACGGCCGGCGGCATCGAATCCGACATGGTGCAGAATACCCCGTTCGGCGCCGGCGCGACGGAGGCTGCCAAGTCCGCGGCCATGGCGGCGATCACGGACATGAAGAACAAAGTGCCGATCTATGTTGGTCCGCTGAAGGACAACAAGACCGGCAAGGTCGTGATCGACAAGACCTACGGCAACCTCGACCCATACCTCGACCAGATGGACTACCTGCTCGAAGGCGTCGTCGGCTCGATCACCTGAGCGGGTGCGGACATGAGTTCGAGAGCCCCGACGGCGAGTGAACTGCCGACGGCGCTGGGGGCGGGAAAGCCGCCCTCGGCGCCGGCCGTGCGCTACGATCTTGGAGTTCGGCTCCGCGCAAATTCGGAATATGTCGCCATCCCGGTGTTCGCGTTGCTGATGGCGGCGATACTGTTCGCGCTGTTCCTCCTGGCGATTGGAAAATCGCCCGCCGAATTCATCGATTACGTCTGGCGCGGCGGTTTCGGGACCGCGTTCTCGTTTCAGAATACCTTGCAGCGCTCCTCGCCCCTGATCCTGACGGCGCTCGCGGTGGCGATCCCCGCGCGCATCGGCCTGATCATGATCGGTGGCGAAGGCGCGCTGGTGCTCGGCGGCTTCGCCTCGGCGGCGATCGCCGTACCGATGGTCGGCGCCGTCCCGCCGATCGTCGTAATCCCCATCATGGTGGCGACCGCGCTCGCGGTCGGCGCCGTCTGGGTCGGAATCGCCGGCTATCTCAGGTACGCGCGCGGCGTCAACGAGACCATCTCGTCGCTGCTGCTGACTTACATCGGCATCGCGATCATGAACTTCTTCGTCGAAGGCATGATGCGCGACTCGAGCAACCCCAACAAGCCCTCGACCAAGCCGATCGGAGACGCCTACATGGTCGGCCACATCCCCGGCACAGATGTGCATTGGGGCTTCGCCGTGGGCGTAGTGCTGTCCATCGCGCTCTACATTCTGATGACGCGCACGACGTTCGGCTTCGCGGCGCGGGTCACGGGGGGCAATTATCGCGCCGCGCTCGCGCAGGGGCTGCCGGTCGGCAAGATCATAGTCAGCTGCGCTATGATCGCCGGCGCCTGCGCGGGCTTGGCTGGTTATTTCGAGGTCGCGGCGATTCAGGGGCGCGCCAACGCCTCGCTCGCCGCCGGCTACGGCTTTACCGGCATTTTGGTGTCGTTTCTGGCGCGTCATAATCCGGTCGTCATCGTTCCGGTCGCGATTCTGTTCGGCGGCCTCGTCGCCTCTGGCGGGCTGATCCAGCGCCGCATGGGCCTGCCCGACGCCACCGTGCTCGTATTGCAAGGCCTCATCTTCGTCGTGCTGCTGACCTCGGAGACGCTCTACGGGCGCTTCGCGATCTTCCGCGCCGGCGACGCCAAGGAGCGTACATGAACGAGGGACTGCTCACGGTTCTCATCGCCATGTTGGGCGGCGCCATCCGCGTTTCGACGCCGTTCATGTTCGTAGCGGTCGGGGAATGCCTCACGGAGAAGTCGGGCCGCGTCAATCTCGGCCTGGAAGGCACGCTGGTGCTCGGCGCGATGGTCGCCTACGCCATTTCGTACCAGACCGGTTCGCCCTGGGCGGGCGTGTTCGCCGCGGGCGTCGCGGGCTCGGTGTTGGGCGCGATGCACGGATCGATCTGCAGCCTGCCGCGCGTCAACGACGTCGCGGTCGGCATCGCGATGATGCTGTTCGGGACCGGCGTCGCGTTCTTCTTCGGCAAGCCCTACATCCAGCCGACCGCGCCCCGGCTGAGCTCGATTCCGTTCGGCGGGTTCAGCGACAATCCCAACCTGCGCAGCGCGCTCGACATCAACCCGCTGTTCTTCGTCGGCATCGCAGTCGCGGTGCTGATGGCCTGGGCCTTCGCCAACACGCGCTGGGGCCTGATCGTGCGGACCGTAGGCGACAGCGCCGCCGCGGCGAAGGCGATGGGCATCTCGGTCGATCTCGTGCGCTTCCTTTCGACCACCGTTGGCGGCTTTCTCGCTGGCGTTGGCGGCGCGTTCCTTTCGCTGTCCTATCCCGGGTCCTGGAACCAGGGGCTGTCCTCCGGACAGGGCCTGATGGCAGTGGCGCTCGTGATCTTCGCGCGCTGGAGCCCGTTGCGCTGCGTGCTCGCGGCGTTGCTGTTCGGCGCCGCCGGCGCGCTCGGCCCGGCCCTGCAATCGGTCGGCATCACCCAGGGTTACTATTTCTTCAACGCGGCGCCCTATATCCTGACGCTCGCCCTCATGATCGCGACCTCCAGCAAGACCCGTTCGGCGCGCGACATGCCCGGCGAATTGTCCATGGCGAAGTGAAGCGGAGCCTGAGCCATGAAGGCCGACCTGACACAGAGTTGCGAACGCCCAGTTGCGAAGACGGCGCAGTAGACATGCCGACGGTTCAAGCCAATCCTTACGCCTGGCCCTATAATGGCGACTGGCGCCCCGACAATACGGCGCTGATCATAATCGACATGCAGACCGACTTCTGCGGAGAGGGCGGATATGTCGACCGCATGGGCTATGATCTCTCGCTGACTCGCGCGCCGATCGAGCCGATCAAGGCGCTGCTCGCCGCGATGCGCGACAAAGGCTACCATGTCATCCACACCCGCGAGGGGCATCGCCCGGACCTCGCGGACCTGCCCGACAACAAGCGCTGGCGCTCGCGCCAGATCGGCGCCGGCATCGGCGATCCCGGCCCTTGCGGCAAGATTCTGGTGCGCGGCGAGGCCGGCTGGAACATCATCGACGAGCTCGCCCCGGCGCCGGGGGAACCCATCATCGACAAGCCAGGCAAGGGCTCGTTCTGCGCGACCGACCTCGAGCTGATCCTGCGCTCGCGCGGCATCAAGAACCTGATGCTGACCGGCATCACCACCGACGTTTGCGTGCATACGACGATGCGCGAGGCCAATGATCGCGGCTTCGAATGCCTCTTGATCACAGACGCCTGCGGCGCAACCGACGCCGGCAATCATCATGCGGCGATCAAGATGGTGACGATGCAGGGCGGCGTGTTCGGCGCCGTCGCGGACTCGAAGGCCGTCCTCGCGAGCCTGCCGTGACGACGCGCCGCGCCTACGTGCATCGGCTTTCCGCGAAAGCCCCCGACGACGTCTCCGGTTTCGAGGCGGGCATCAAAGACGGAACGATCGAGCCGGATTGCGTCGTCGCGGTGTTCGGCAAGACCGAGGGCAACGGCCTCGTCAACGACTTCTCGCGCGGATTCGCGACGCGCGCGCTGCAAGACGCGCTCAGAGCGCATCGCGAGGACGGCGACGCCGACGAGGCCTGCATCGTGATGTCGGGTGGAACCGAGGGGGCGCTGGCCCCGCATTTCCTGGTGTTCGAGGTGCGCGAGTCCGGCCGGCCGGAGACGGCTGGCGCGCTGGCGGTCGGG
>JBAQGU010000022.1:0-7864 GCA_049287975.1 Roseiarcus sp. | reverse complement strand
CCTCGGCACAGTCAGAAACTCTGCCTGAATCAAACAGCCGTCGCTCACAGGATTTCAGACAGCCAAGGCATTGGAGCGGTTGGGGGATCAAGCCGTTGCTACTATAACGTCGGTATACCGTTATAATATCGCAAGTAAATTAATATATATATACGATAATTGTAAGTAAGTATACTGAAGAACTTAGAACTAATTTTCGTAGCGATTGCGCCTTGGAGGCATCAACGCCGCCGCACAGACTGGGTTATCCAACGCGCGAACAGTGTGAGTGTTTAAGCGTCCGAAGCTGCCGGCTTTCTGGCATCGTTGCGGGGGGCGTAATCGGCCCCTGGGGTCAAGAACTGGTCCCGAAGTGACGATGCAAGTCGACCGTGCGAACGATCATCGCGCGCCGCGGATCGAAAGGAAGATCCTGGAAACCCCATGCCGCATAGAAGCCGCGCACACTGTCATCGAGAGGATGGGTGATGACGCCCGCGCTGCCGACATGTTCGGATGCGCGCAGAGCCGTGCGAAGCACATACGACATGAGGTCCGCGGCGTAGCCTTGCCCTTGATAGTTTTTGTCGACGGCAAGTTGGCCGAGCAGAAATGTCGGCACGGGATCAGGGCGGTTGCGTTGCTGTGACTTCGGAAGAAAGGCGCGCTCGATTTGCGAGGCGCTCAGCGTGACGTAGCCGATAATTCGGCCCGTCGTCGCGTCGGTGAGAACGCTCACGCGCGTCACGTTGTTGGCTTGGTTGATCCAGGCATGCCGGTGAAGCCAGCCGTTGATCGACTCCCTACCGCAATCAAAGAGGCTCCGGTCGTCACTCTCGGCGAGCGGACGCGGCGCGTTCGCCACCCCCAAATTCAGCGTTCCCAGGACGGGACTCGGCTCGCGAGTTTGGCGAGTGCGGGAATAGGCTCGGCGTCGCGATTGATCCAAACTTCAAACGCTTCCCAATCTTTCGCCGGGATGGTGACGACGCTTCGATTGAGCACCTCGATTTCGGCAGCTTCCACCGATTTGCGGCGCATGAAATCGCTGAGCGTCGTGCGCGACTGTTCCGCCGCCGCCTCGAGGATGACGCGTTCGTCCGGGGTCACGCGAACGCTGAGGACGGACGTAGTGTGAGCTTGCTGCGTCATGCGTATGACATTAGCATACAAATGCGCGGCTCGCAAGGTATTCTCGCGTCACCTGCGGCCCGCTGACGCGGCGGGAACGGTTTTCAGAACTTCCGTCGTCGGCAGCCGACGCACGAGCGCCGCTTCGTCATTGCGACCCACCGCGAAGCGAAGGGGAAGCCATCCAGCCATCCACGAGTTCGCAGAACCGGTCGTGTAGTAATTGTTCTCGAACCGCTCCCGAAGCTCGCGGCGCACCGACCTTCCGGCCTCGATCCGCTGCGGCCGAGGAGCCGGCTGTCGGGAACGGGGCTCGTTCAAAAAGCACGCATCGTGCTCGCGACCGCGCACAGCCAGGAACGCGGCGCCCGCCAGGACGGGAACGCGCCTCCCCTCTTGCAAGGGAGGCGAATTACCCGATTTGACTGAGCAGGCTCTCTCGTTCGATATCCCCGCATGCCCTCCACTGACCCCCTCCTTCAACCCTTCACCCTCAAACATCTCACCCTGCGCAACCGCATCATGTCGAGCGCGCATGAGCCGGCCTATACCGACGAGGGCATGCCGAGGGAGCGCTATCGGCTCTATCACGTCGAGAAGGCCAAGGGCGGCATCGGGCTGACGATGATCGGGGGCTCGTCGGTCGTCGCGCCCGACAGTCCGCAGGCGTTCGGCAACATCCTGCTCTACAAGGACGAGGTCGTGCGTTGGCTCAGCGAACTCGCCGACGACGTCCATTCGCATGGCGCGGCGGTGATGATCCAGATGACGCATCTCGGGCGCCGCACCAGCTGGTCGAAGGACGACTGGCTGCCGGTGATCGCGCCGTCCTACGTGCGCGAACCCGCGCATCGCGCGTTTCCCAAAGTCATGGAGGACTGGGATATACGCCGCGTGATCGCCGCCTACGCCGACTCCGCCGAGCGGATCAAAGCCGGCGGCCTCGATGGCTTGGAAATCGAGTGCTACGGCCATCTCGTCGACCAGTTCTGGTCGCCCGCGACCAACCAGCGCGAAGACGAATACGGCGGCGCGCTCGCCAACCGGACGCGCTTCGCGTTCGAAGTCTTGCGCGCGATCCGCGACCGCGTCGGCCCCGAGTTCATCGTCGGCGTGCGCATGGTGTGCGACGAGGATTGGGAGCGCGGCCTCACCAAGCGCGAGGGACTGGCGATCGCGCAGAGCCTCGTCGCCTCCGGCCAAATCGACTTCGTCAACGTCATCCGAGGCCACATCGACACCGAGGAAGCGCTTTCGCACGTCATTCCCGGTATGGGCGAGCGCTCGGCGCCGCACCTCGAATTCGCCGGCGAAATCCGCGCGGCGACGCGCATTCCGACCTTCCACGCCGCGAGAATCCAGGACGTCGCGACCGCGCGCTACGCGATCGCGGAAGGCAAGCTCGACCTCGTCGGTATGACCCGCGCGCATCTCGCCGACCCGCATATCGCGCGGAAGATCATGGAAGGCCGCGAAGACGAAATCCGTCCGTGCGTCGGCATGGGCTATTGCATCGACAGCATCTACGCCGGCCAGGCGCTCTGCGTCCACAATCCCTCCACCGGGCGCGAGCAGTCGATGCCGCACGTGATCGCGCGATCCGACGGACTTTTGAGAAAATTCATCGTGGCCGGCGCCGGCCCCGCCGGACTGGAAGCCGCGCGGGTCGCGGGGGCGCGGGGTCATAAAGTCGTGCTGTTCGAGGCGGGCGACAAACCGGGGGGCCAGGTCCGCGTCGCCGCGGGGCTCGCGCGCCGGCGCGAAATCATGGGCATCGTCGACTGGCGCGTCGCGCAATGCGCCAAGTACGACGTCGAATTGCGCACCAGCACATTCGCGGAAGCCGCCGAAATCGAACAGGAAAATCCGGACGTCGTCGTCGTCGCCACCGGTGGCGTACCGAACCTCGGGTTTCTCGACGAGGGCGAAGATCTCGCGACGACGAGTTGGGATGTGCTGACTGGCGCGGCGAAGCTCGCCGGCTCGGTGATCGTCTACGACGACAACGGCGCGCATCCCGGCGTCAGCGTCGCGGAATTCGCCGCGCGCGCGGGCGCGAAAGTCGAACTTGTGACGCCGGAGCGTTCGCTCGCGCCCGATGTCGGCGCCACCAGCTTTCCCCCCTATTTGCGAGCGTTCTCAGAGTTCGGCGTCGCCGTCACGCTCAATCTTCGGCTGGAGCGCATTCGCCGGGAAGGCAATCGACTGGTCGCGACTTTCCTCGATGAATATGGCGCCAAGCGGATCGAGAAGACGGCCGATAGGGTCGTCGTGGAACACGGCTCGAAGCCCGCGGACGAACTCTATTTCGAGCTGAAGCCGGGCTCGCGAAACCTCGGCGAAGTCGATTACCCCGCGCTGATCGCGCAGCGTCCGCAGGCGGTCGAGGCGAACCCTCGCGGCGCCTACCAACTCTACCGCATAGGCGACGCGGTCTCCTCTCGCAACATCCACGCCGCGATTTATGATGCGCTGCGCTTGATCAGGACGATGTGAGGGGCTCGAGGCCGTCATGGCGAGCGACGGCGCAGCCACCCGCGTAGGCTCCCGCGTCTTGTGCATTCGACTTCCTCGCGCTAAGTCTCGCGCGCGTGAAAGCACGAATTAATCGGGGGTAAGCGTTCATGATTATCAGTCGCCGTATGGTATTCGCCTCAATCCCGCTGTCGATCCTTTTCGCCAGTTCGTTGCAGGCCAAGACGAAACACTACCATCATGTCCATCCGCGAAGCTCCTGGGAGGGCACATGGAGCGGAGCGTGGGGAGGCAGCCAGCCCACGTCGATAACGATCGCAGGGAACAGGGTTGTAAGCTATACATATCAAGGCGCGTCCACGCCGGTGACATCGAGCAGAGTGACGGCGACAAGAGTTTCCTACGCAGGCAATGGGACTACCGTTACTCTCGTCAGAACCGGCAACACGACAGCATCTGCAACGTTACACAGTCAGCAGGGTGAAGGGACAGCTCAACTGACGAGGCATTAGAATTATCACGAAAGTCGCGCTGCTGACGCTCGGCGGCGCCCCGCTTCCAGCGCGCGTCGGTCACGTCCTTGTTGTAAGCGCCGGTGATCAGGCCCTTCGCCTTTTCCAGCCCCGCGGGTTAGAGCACGGTCGCGACCGAGGCCGAGACCACGCTGACGTAACGGTCGGCCGTCCAGCCCAAGTCGTACGATCTGCGGATGGCCTGCGCCGCACGGGGCCGAAGACCGGCGCCAGCGCCATGATCGGCATCGGCGGCAGACCTTGGAAGATGCCGGCGGGGCGCTCGAGGCGAGGCCGCAGAGACGACGCCCGCCGGATCATGGCCCGCTCACCGATGCGAGTTCGTCGAGAAGTCGCTTCGCCGCAACGAGATCGGCGCTATCAAATCCTTCCGTGAATTTTGCGTGCACGGACCTCAGGAGGGCCGCGGTTGCGCGCCCGCGCATGGGATCGCGCGTCAATCGAGAAAGACTCATGGCCGTGCGCAGTTCCCATGCTGGCGCCTGTTGTAGACGCGCCAAAGCCAACGATTGCTCGAACAACTTCTCGGCGTCGCCGCCGGCTGTCGCTCCGCCCGATTGCGAGACCAGCTCACCTTTTACGCGCAGAAGTTCGGGGACGTACCAATACTCGTCGTTGCGCTTGGATCGCGCCAGCGCCTCGTCGATCGCCACGAGTCCTTGATCGACCAGACCTGCTTTCCCGAGAGCTTCCGCGTATTCGCAGAGAAAAACCGCGTAGTAGACGCCGTACTGCATCCCGCGTAAGCTGTCCAATCCCTCGCTGAGATGGGCCAACCCCTCCCTGATTTTCCCGCCTTTGACGAGGTGCACGCCTCGGAAGCATTCGGCCCACACTTGCCAAAAGCCGAGCGCATTCCGCTCGGAATAGTCACGCAACGTCGTCACATAGGGCCCGAGCCTTTCGAGATCGCCTATGAAGATCGAGATGGGACACGCGGCCTGTAGCAGCGCCTGACACAATGTAAACATGTCATTCCTCGACTCCGCCTCTGCGATGGCGCCTTCGACGGCGCTCACGGCCTGGTCGGGAAATCCTTGCAGCCACAGGATTCGCGCGAGGAAGCAGCGCGCAGCCACCCGCTGGTCGAAAATGAAGCGAATGATCCTCGGTCCGGTGATCGGAGCTGCGTAATGATGGAGCATCCGTTCGATGCGCGGCCGCGCGCGGGCGTGTTCGCCCATCAGGTGTAGGATGTAGCCGACCATGCGATCGCCGACAAACTGGTCGGACGGGTCGGCGCTCGCAGCCGCAAGATCACAAAATCTCTCCGCGATCGCCAATCCCTCTTTCAGCTGCGCGTCGTTGATCAGGCCGGTCCACAATCCCCAGAGCGCTCGCAGCTGATAGTCGACGTCGCCGAGATTCGCCGCATGTTTCAGCAGAGCGTTCCAGGCGAGTCGGGTCTTCTCGATCGACCCGCGCGTTTGCATGAGCGACCAGGCCAGAGCGGCGTGCAGCTGCATCTCGCACTGCGGGTCCGAGTTCGGCGGTGGCGCGGACAGCGCGCGCTCCACCCGTTCGCAGCATTCGCTGATCAACGATAGTTGAAACCAGAGTGGAACCGCCGCCGCCGTCAGTGCAACCCCGATCGCTGTATCTCCGGCGGCGGAAAACGCCCAATCGAGCGCCGCTCTGACGTTGTCGAGCAGATGCCGATGCGCCTCCAGCCACTCGGCCGCGGGGCGCTGATGCCAATCGATCTCCGCCCGCGCGAGGGCGTCTCTGTAGTGTTCGGCGTGACGTCTCGCCAGAAGCCCAGCCTCGCCGCACTCATTGAGTTTCATCAGCGCGTAGGCTCGCGTCGTGTCGAGCAGCCGGCAGTGGGAGATCTTGTCCTCGATAGTGGCGCTGACGAGCGACTTGGCGATCAAGTTCGCGATCGAGTCAAAGACCTCAAAGTCGGACGCACCACCGCGGTCGAGCACCGCGGCAGCGGATTCCCAGGTGAAAACGCCTGCGAATATCGCCAAGCGCCTCAGGGTTGCGCGCTCGAATTCCGGAAGCAAATCATAGCTCCAATCGAGCGTCATGCGCAGCGTCTGGTGGCGCGTCTGGGCAGTGCGACGGCCAGGCATGAGCAGTCGAAGGCGATCGTCCAAGAATCTCGCCAGTCCGCGCGCCCCGAAGGCGTGCAATGAGCCCGCTACTATTTCGATCGCCAATGGGATTCCATCAAGTCTTCGGCAGAGCTCGGCGACAATTGGCGCGTCCGCGTCAGTGAGCTCAAACTCGTTCATGCTCGCCGCGGCGCGTTTGACGAACAATTCGACCGCGGGAAAAGCGAGCGTCTGCGCGACTGTGAGCTGCTGCGAAGCCGGCGGCGTGGCCAGCGGCGCCAGACGATGAATGCGCTCTCCCCCGGCGCGTAGCGGCTCGCGACTCGTCGCGAGAATGTGCGCGCCGCTGGCGCCCCGGAACAATTCCTCAGCCAAGGAGGCGGCGGCCTCGATCACGTGTTCGCAATTGTCGAGCACGATGAGAATTTGCTTGTCTCCGAGGAAGGCGACCAGGCTGGAGATCGTGTTCTCGGAGCGAACCGCGATGCCGAGAGCCGACGCGACGGCGCTGGGGACGAGCGCCCGGTCGGACAGAGGCGCCAGTTCGACGAGGCGGACGCCGTGCGCGAATGTCCCGGCCAAGGCATCCGCGACGGCCAGGGCGACTTTTGTCTTACCGATCCCTCCGGGTCCCACGATCGTGACGAAGCGATACTGCGACAGTCTCGCGGCAAGCATGGGAATGGTGTCGGATCTCCCCACCATTCGAGAAGTCGCAGCCGAGAATTCGTGTGGTTGATCTGCGGATGGGACCGGCCGAGGCGGATGCGTCGGCCGCGACGAGGATGTAACGGGAGCGACGAAGCTGTATCCCCGGCCCGGAATATTGGCGATATAGCGATTACCGTCCCGGCCGTCGCCAAGCGCCTTGCGCAACGCGGCGACATGCACCTTGAGATTGCCTTCCTCCACGATCACATTTGGCCACACCCGGGCCAGCAATTCTTCCTTGGTGACCAGAGCGCCCGAGCGTTCGACCAACGCGATGAGGATTTCGCAAGCTCGGCCGCCGAGCGTGACGGGCGTCGCGCCTTCCAGTAGAATCCGTTGCCCAGGAACCAGACGGAAAGGCCCAAACGAATACTCGCTGGGCCAAACCGAATCGACGACGGTCACTTCGCCCTCCCATCAGCCAAGAACGGTTTGGCGAGGCGTATCAAAATGTTGCGGGCGCAGGTCATACTCGAGCGCATGGTATGTCATTCCCTCAGTGAAATGTTCGGGATTGATATCAAATCGTATTGACCGGCTCAGCTTCGTCGCCGAAAACGGTCATGACGAGAATTTTACTGATTATTTACGGGTATTATAGGGACGTGACCCGTCCATTATGGGGGCGCATCATACCTACCGCATGATCTAAATGCCAACGTCAGTGCGAGCGAGGCTCGAGCGAGGCGAAGCCATTCAGGGTTCGCTCGCCGCTCGGCGGCCGATTTCGCCGCGCCTGATCCGCCGACGCCGAAGGTCGTCGAGCCGTGACCACACGACTTGCGCCGTGGGCGCGTCGGCTGAAGGCGCCAACCGCTTGCGATCTCTTCTTCAAGGGTCAGCCGCAGCTGCTCTATGACCACCTCACCGGCCCCTTGGTATTCGCCCGCACCTGCGATGGCTCGACGAAACCCTAGGCTCATCGCCGCATACTCTCGCAATGACGGGTAGAGCCAATCTGCGAATTCAGCGTCG
>JBAQGU010000021.1:0-6421 GCA_049287975.1 Roseiarcus sp. | reverse complement strand
CTCCTCATATTCCCGCACAGCTCGTAGAAGGCAGACAGAAAGGCGCAATTCATGTCCCATCCGTCGAACGAACAAACAGACCGCTGGACCATTCGCGAGCTGCTGGAGAATTGGATCGTCTGGCGAGACGCCGGCGACTGGGATCGATTCCGCACCGTCTGGCATGCGGACGGGCGTATGATGGCGACATGGTTCCAAGGTAGCAGTGACGAATTCATCAAAGTGAGCCGCGAGGGTTTCGAGCGCGGCGTGCGGATCCTCCACTTTCTCGGTGGGATTTCGATCGACCTCGCGGGTCCGCGCGCGATCAGCCAGACCAAGATGACCATCAGCCAGCGCGCCGAGGTCGAAGGCGTCGAGTGCGACGTCGTATGCACGGGACGCTTCTACGACTTCCTCGAAAAGAGGGACGGCCGTTGGGGCATCGTCTTGCGCCAGCCGATCTACGAGAAGGATAGGATCGACCCTGTCGATCCTACGCGTGCGCCAAAGCTCGATCCCGGACGCCTGGCGAGCTTTCCCGTCGGTTATCGCCATCTCGCCTATCTGCAGGTGGGAATCGGATATCCGGTCAAGACCGACATGGCCGGCTTGACGGGATCCGAAGTCGAAACGCTGTACGCGCGGGGCGCGAGCTGGCTGAAGGGGGACCCGGCGAGCGAAAATGTCGGCCGGATCACTTCGTAGGCCTCTTCGAGCGCGACTTGCCGATGAGCCTCGATATGTCAGACAACCGCTTTTGATTGCCGGCGTCGAAATGAACGATGGCGACGCTGGCTCAAAGGAGAACCCCGCAGTGACCCGCTCTTTCTCGCTCGCTCACCTTACGGTGCTGCGCCTGACGCCGCCGGAGATGATCCGCGTGGCGGCGCGCACCGGCTACCAAACCGTCGGGTTGCGACTGATCGGGGCGACCGATGCGGGTCCGGCCTATCCGCTGATGCGCGATGCCGCGATGCTGCGCGAGACCAAGGTCGCGATCGCCGAGACAGGCGTCGGCGTGCTCGATCTCGAGTTCATCCGGATCACGCCCGAGATCGACGTGATTTCACTCGAGCAGTTCATGGCGACCGGCGCCGAGTTGGGCGCGCGGCACGTGATCACCGCCCCCTACGACCCGGAACTTTCCCGCCTGGCCGACCGACTCGCCGCCATTGCGGAATTGGCCGCGCGCTACGGTCTCGGCGCAGTGCTGGAGTTCTTTCCCTGGACTGTGGTTCCGAGCCTCGACGCAGCCGTCGATGTGGTCGAGGCGGCGAAGCGCGTCGACATCGGCATCCTCGTCGACACGCTGCATTTCAACCGCTCGGGCAGTAGGTTGGAGCAATTGGAAGGCATACCCGCTTCTCGCCTTCCGTTCATGCACGTCGCCGACGCGCCGGTGCAAGACAGCTACTCGACGGAGGAACTGCTTCACGCCGGCCGGGCCGAGCGCCTGCCGCCGGGCGAAGGCGCCATCGACATCAAGGCCATCATCGACCACATGCCCCGAGGCATACCGCTGGCGCTGGAAGTTCCGATGACGGCGATGGCCGCCGCCGAAGGCGCCGAAGCGGTCGCGCTCCGCGTTCGCCGCGCGGCGGATCGCCTGTTGGGCGGCTGATAATAGTCGAGAGCCGGAACGCTCTTCAGCCTTTGCGCGCTGGGGCGCGTGACGCTCATCGGCTGTCCGGACGGATTCGCCGCTCACCCGGCGACGACGGAGGAGGAGTTTTGGCCCTCGTTCGAATCACGTCCCTGAAAAACGTGAACCAATACCAGAGCAACGCAAGCGGAACCCCGATGTCGTAGAGCGTGTCGAGCCCGGGGATGGGCTCGATGGGAATGGCGAGGGCTCCCGCCGCAGCTGTCGCCCCGAGGCGGTAGCTGAGCGCCGACAGAATACGCTTCAGCGGATTATCGTCCGGCATCTTCGAGACGACGACGATGAGCGCGATGAGCAACGCGAACATCACGACGACGAAAATCAGCAGCTCGCGGATTAGTTCGACGAAGCTTTGCATGTCCATCTTCTCCTGGTGGCAATGTCAGCGCGCCCACGTTTGAGGTTTAGGCAGCATCCAAAAAACGACGGAGTCAGGGCCGCCGCTCGTCATGCCCAGCCTCGAGCTGCCTCGAGCCGGGCATCCAGGTTCGGCGGCAGTAGCCGTTATTTCAACGAGGGTTTCGAGCGTCGGTTCCTGGGCGCGAACTCCGTCTGGTGTCGCGGAGGTGGAAGAGGCCCTCGCGAGGTTCTTCGAAGGCTAAGGTCCGCATCTGCCACGTTGGACCGAAAGCGGGCGTCGCGCCGGCTCTCAACCCCACGGCAAGGGTGCACAGATTTCCGCGGCCGAGATGCGTCCATCGGCATTTCCGAGTTCGACGGTTTCAACGTCCCTCACCGGTTGCACCCGCGCGGAAAGGATCGCAACCGCGTCGTGGTCCGCCAAACACGAAGCTGTCCTCCGAGAGCCGGGCCATTCGGTTCCTGCGTCCCCGTCACACCCGGCGCACGACGTCCTCGATACCGACCGCCGACGCGAGGATCATGGAAGCGATCGCCTGAATGTCGTCGAGATGCGCCACCGGCAGGCTCGTCGTCACCTCGACGTCGCTCACTATACCGACGATGGTTGCGTCAGCAAGGTATAGCAGCGGCTTACCGTTGGCGGCGCGATGCACCTCGATCTTGCGGTGCGGTTCGGACTTGAATCCTTCGACGACCACCAGATCCACCGGCAACATCTTTGCGAGCAGATCTGGCAATCTCGGCTCGGCGGCGCCGCCCAACTCGTGCACCATCGCCCAGCGGCGGCTCGACGACACGAGCACCTCGCTTGCGCCGGCCTTCCGGTGAAGCCAGGAATCCTTGCCGGGCACGTCGACGTCGAAGTCGTGGTGGGCGTGCTTGACAGTTGAGATGCGCAGACCTTGGGCGAGGAAATGCGGGATCAGCCGCGTAAGCAACGTCGTCTTGCCCGCGCCGCTCCACCCCGCCAGACCAATCACCTTCATATTTGGCTCCAAGCCAATCAGTCTTGCACAAGCCGATAGGACAGGGGAAGGCGACGTCCAGAAATAAACGCTGCGCTTTCGGTTTCGTCATGCACGGGCTTGACCCGTGTATCCACAGCCGAGGTCAGCGGATGATCAACGAGGGCGCTGCAGTTGACATAAATAGTCAATATGTCAGAATGTCGGCCATGAGCGATCCCTCGAGCGTTCGTCGGTCGCATATCGTCGGGGCGGCGACGCCGGTCTTCCTGCGCTACGGTTTCGGCCGCACGACGATGGCGGATATTGCCCAAGCCTCGGGGCTGACGCGTCCGACCCTCTATCTCACCTTCCCGGACAAGGAATCCGCGTTCCAGGCGGTCGTCGAAGCGATGATCGAAGAAAAAATGTCGCAGATACGAGCGGGAATCTCGGACCTCTCAGCGGTCGACGAGAAGCTCCTGTACGCCTGCAACGCCTGGGCGGCCGAGGGGTACGAGCTGGTGCAGGCGCACCCAGACGCGCGCGACATGTTCGACCTCGGCTTCAAATCCGTCTGCGCCGGCTATCAAGCTTTCGAAGATCTGGTTGCTGACATCCTGAAGGAAGCTGTTCACCGATCTGCGCTCGACCTCTCGCCGGCGAAGCTGGCCCGGTCGATCGTCTACGCCCTCAAGGGCTTCAAGGATGTTGCGGCCAACAGCGCAGACCTCCGAACGCTGATCGCTACGCACGTCCCAGTCGTCAGCGCTGCGCTTTTGCCGCTCTCCAAAAAAGACAGGACGCGCCGAAAATGACTGTTCGGACTTCAATATCGCCTGAAGAAGTCGCCGACCGGCTGGCAATCCGCCAGCTCATTGACGCCTATGCCCACTGCGCCGACAGGCGCGACGCAAAGGGCCAGATGGCTCTCTTCACCGCGGACACGGTTTTCGAAGTTTTCATGGACAGCCGATCGGCAGAGCCCACGCAAACGCTGCGCGGCCGCGATGCTCTCGCCCCGGTGTTCGAAAATCTCAACACCTATCAGGCAACGACCCACTTCAACGGCCAAAGCACCGTAGAAATCGAAGGGAACACGGCGAAGGGTGAAAGCTACTGCATCGCCCATCATCTGACGATCGATGGTGAGAAGCGAATGCTGATGGTCGCGTCGATCCGTTACCTCGATACTTTCAGCAAGGAGAACGGGGCCTGGCTTTTCGCCGAGCGCAAGCTGATGGTCGACTGGACCGATACGCGTAGCTCTCTCGCCTGAGGATCACGTCGTCGACGTTGATGGTGGGCGACGCGGTTTGCTTACCAGCCAGTGCGCGGTCGACCGTTCTCTTCGCTTCATCGCGAGCCCGGTGGCCGCCCCCGCTCAGGCCGGTTTCTTCAGCTGCACCACATTGTGCAGCATCTGGTCGGCGCTCTCGAAGAACCGCTTCACGCCGCGCGCGGCCTGGCGGATGCGCTGCTCGTTCTCGACCAGCGCGAGGCGCACGTAGTCGTCGCCGTGCTCGCCGAAGCCGACGCCCGGCGCCACCGCGACGTCCGCCTTCTCGATCAGCAGCTTGGAGAACTCCAGGCTGCCGAGATGGCGGAACTTTTCGGGGACCGGCGTCCAGGCGAACATCGAGGCGCTGGGGGAATCGATCGGCCAGCCTGCGGCGGCGAAGCTTTCGACCATGACGTCGCGTCGGCGCTTGTAGATCGCGCGCATCTCCCTGATGCAGTCCTCGGGGCCGTTGAGCGCCGCCGCGGCCGCGACCTGGATCGGCGTATAGGCGCCGTAATCGAGATAGGATTTCACCCGCGCGAGCGCGGCGAGCAACCGCTCGTTGCCGACCGCGAAGCCGATCCGCCAGCCCGCCATCGAGAACGTCTTCGACATCGAGGTGAATTCCACCGCCACTTCGAAGGCGCCGGGCGCCTGCAGGATCGAGGGCGGCGGGTCGTCGTTGAAATAGACCTCGCCGTAAGCGAGATCCGAAAGCACGAAAATCTCGTGCTTTCGCGCGAACAGGACGAGGTCCCGGTAGAAATCGAGCGAGGCGACCATCGCCGTGGGGTTCGAGGGATAGCAGACGACGACCGCGATCGGCTTTGGGATCGAATGCTGGATGGCGCGTTCCAGCGCATTGAATAATGCGGGCGTCGGCTCCGCCGGCACCGAGCGGATCACGCCCCCGGCCATCAAAAAGCCGAAAGCGTGGATCGGGTACGACGGATTGGGCGTCAGCACGACATCGCCCGGCGCCGTGATCGCCTGCGCCATGTTGGCGAAGCCTTCCTTCGACCCGAGCGTCGCGACCACCTGCGTTTCCGGATTGAGCTTCACGCCGAACCGGCGCGCGTAATAGCCGGCCTGCGCCCGGCGCAGCCCCGGAATGCCCTTGGAGGCGGAATAGCGATCGGTGCGCGGCTTGCCGACAGTTTCGACGAGCTTGTCGAGGACGTGCTTGGGCGCGGGCAGATCCGGATTGCCCATGCCGAGGTCGACGATGTCGGCGCCGGCGGCGCGGGCCTTCGCCTTGAGCTTGTTGACTTGCTCGAAGACGTAAGGCGGCAGTCGCCGCACCCGGTGAAAGTCGGACATCGCGGAACAATTCCCTGGATTCGCTGCGGCGCGGAGCGCTTTTAGCGGCGCCAGTCGCAAAGCGCAAACGAACCGCAAAAAATATGGGCGCGGACCGCCCCGCTGCGTCCAGTTCTAAGGCGCCGGCTTCGACGCCGCCTCGGTCGGTTTTTTCTTGCGCTTGGCCTTCTCGGCGGCTTCGGCCTTCGCTTCCGCCATCGCTTTGGCGGAGGGCGCGAATCCCGCGCGCAGGACGTCGTGCTTCTTGTTGGCGCTATCGAGATCGGTGTCCATGGCTCTCAATTGTGCGGGCGTCTGGATCTTCGAGGACGGCTCGTCCGGCGTCCCGAACACGGGCATCGGGCCCGGCGGTTCGGCGGGCCGCGACTTCAGGACAAAATCGGCCGGCGGATCCACGTCGGTCGCGATGCCCGTCTTTTTGGCGATCGAGCGCAGAGGCGTCTCCTGGTCCTGCGCGCGCGCCGGCGTCGCGCCCAAGGCGACCGCCACGACTAATGCGCCCAGGGGAAAGCAGCCAGCGCCGCGGAAGGAATGGGGATGGTTCACTTGGTCCACATTTCGACTCGAGACCGGCACGGGCGCCGCGCTAAAGACTGACTAGCTTCGCTGCCCGCTACCGGACTAATATGTCGAAAAACAGGATCGCGCGGCGAGGAAGCACGTTGCCATGGCCAGACACAGCAAGCCAGATGAAAACGGCGGCGCCGGCCCCAAGGAACCCGAAGCGTCCAAGGCGTCCGCTGGGGAGCCTGCGACCCATCCCGCTCCACGCCGGGCCGTCAGGGCCAAGAAGGGCAAATCGCGCACAATGTTCACGCGCTCGGACGAGCGCGCCCGTGTCGATTGGCCGTCCGAGGAGACCCCGCC
>JBAQGU010000020.1:0-2691 GCA_049287975.1 Roseiarcus sp. | reverse complement strand
CGTCTAAAGAGTACGGCAACTCAATCAAAGGAGAATATCATGCCCAAGGAAGCACACAACAAAGCGGCCGAACACCACGACATCGCCGCGAAAAGCCACCGGCTGGCCGCCGACCAACATGGCAAGGGAGAGCACGCAAAAGGGCGTGAGGAAGCCTCGAAGGCACAAGCCCATTCGAAAACGGCGCATGAACACTCGGAAACGGCGCACGGCAAGAGCCAAACGCACAAATAGCGAATTACGAGAAGGCAAGGCTGCAACGCAGCCTTGCCTTTTCGAGCACGCGCATTAAAACTGAGACGTTGCCGCGCCGATAGGTCGCTTTCTCATTCATCCTTGCACCCGAGTTGGCGCCTGGCCGCCTATGGATTAGCCAGCAGCGACACACGCAATTCGGCGATGCGCGCGAGCGCCGCTTGGCGATCCCGCTCCAGCGCCGCACACTCTTGGGCGTCGAGCATCGCCTTCGCTCTTGCCGTGCTTTCCATGCAGCCGTTCGCGCTCCGCAACAAGGCGAGCGTCAGCGCGTGGTCGACGGTGAACCGCCCTCCCTTAAGCCTGTGCGCTTCGGCGCGGGCGAGCTCGCGCATCGGTTCGGCCACCCATCTCTCGCCGCGCTTGCGGCCCGCAGGGAATTTCCTCCCCTCGGCACGGCGTCGCGCAACCCACCTGCGCCGCCCCTCGACCATCGCGGCAACGACGCGCGCCTTGCCCTCTGGGGTCCTCGGACCCGTCGACGCGCCGCCATGCACCCAGCAACGACCGTTCTCCATCGCCCAGCCTTTGCAAAAGAGGCCACGCGACCCCGACGCCGTTCTTGCCGATCCTGAACAGGTTCTTGACCCGCGCGTCGCAGCGTTGACGGCGCGAAGGCCCCCCGGTGGCGGGATTGCCGGCCCTGAACAGCGATCGAATTCGGCGGGGAGACAGGGTCGGCCCAAGCCGCGGGCGAGAATTGCCGAAATGCTCGTTCAAATGTTGTTGGAGTTCTTCCGACGAGAGCGAGGGGCCGGGGCTTTCGATCCGTGGCTCAGGCGGCGTCCGAGGTGTCCCGCCATTCAGGAGCACCCCGGCAAATGCTTCGTTCAATTGCTGTTGGATTTCTTCTGGCGTGAGTTTCGCGGGCGGCTCGGGCGACTCGGGCCGCGAAGCCATATCGGGGAAGAGTTCGTCCAAACGCTGTTGGCAGGCGGCCTGAGCCGATCGACAAACTTGGCCCTGGGGTGACGGCGCCTCAGCCGTCCCGAGCAGTATGGTCTCGTAGGCGTCTGCCGTGATTGTGATCGCATCATGGGTGTAAACGTGCCAACGGCCGCGCTTCGCCGCCACCCTCATTGCGCCCGGCCTCGGCGGCAAACCACTGCCGTAGCGCCTCGCCCTCGGGGCAACCCTCCTCCTGCCAAAGACGGTAGGCGGTTTCACGAACCCGCTGCAAGGCATTATTTTCGTTCGCCATGAGCCTGGCGTGCTCGCCCTGCGCGAACTTCTCCGCATCATCTTTCGACACAAAAGTCAGGATGGTCTCGTGGCCGTCGATGGTCACGTTGACGACATGAACGATCGCCTCTTTCGTACCCTTTCGAGGTGCTATCTCAATGCTGAAGGACATTTGCCAACCTGTGCTTCCGCGCTCGACCTCTAAGGGCTCTGGAATCGTTGTCGTATTCGGCATCAAAGCGCACAAGGTTTGGAGGAAAGAGCCGCCGGACTTCGTTTTTGAAAAGATCGCGATCTAAAGCTGTCGAAAAACCGAAGGTGACTTGCTGACCGGCGGCGCGCCAGTCTCTTTCCTCCGTGCTTTCGGCAGAGGCGTTTCGTTGGCTGAAGTCGGCCAAAGCCCGCAGGCATCCGACCAACGCCAAGTCACGGGTGCTCAGGGTCGCGCTAAATTGGTGATCCGCGTGTTCGGTCATGCAATCCTCCTAGCAATTGTGGTTGCGCCGTCAGGCAAACGCTGGGTGTTCCCACCAGATTGCCGACGGCAGAGCGGCGGGCTTTCTCCTTCGTCCTAGCGAGGCGTCCTGCAAAGCACGCGATATGTCGCGCCAAGCCTCGGAGACCCGACTCTCGATAGCGGCAATCTGGCACCCGCATACCCCTGCCGCCTGCTGGTATGACAGGCCGACGGCGACCGTTAGGATCAGCGCTTCCCGCCGCTCGTCGCTGAGGCGACCGAAAATATGGAGGAACTCGTCCGGCTCACGATCATCTTGCCTGCTCGACGGCGATTCCCGCTGTTGCGCCGACCTTTCGGCTGACGGGCGCAGAGCGGCATAGTGCAGCCGATGCAGCGTGGAGAACATTTGAAGCTTCAAATCGATCCCAGCGTGGGGCCGGTTCACCCCGCTGAAGGTCTGCTCGATCGTATCGCACACCAGATCGTCGGCGCGCCTACGATCGCCAGCGAGCATGGCGGCGAAAGCGCGTAGATGCGGAATGCACGCAATGACGTCCGATCGTGTGAGGGCGCCGGGTTCACAAATTGCTGCGATCGTCATTGCTTTCTCCTTTACCTATGTCTGCAAGGCCGTCATTTCGCCTCCCATAAACGACGGATGTTTGATTGACGCAGTCTTCTCCGAGCGACGAGGACAGCGAAAGAACCGGAATCTACTCATCCGCCGCCAGCATCGCTAACGACTGTTCCGGCGTCTCAGGGAAGGAATACCGCGGTCAATCATGATTTGGCCG
>JBAQGU010000019.1:0-15658 GCA_049287975.1 Roseiarcus sp. | reverse complement strand
CCGTGGAGGGCGAAGAGCGGGGCGTCATCATCTCGACCGCCTCGGTCGCCGCCTATGAGGGCCAGGTCGGGCAGGCCGCTTACTCCGCCTCGAAGGGCGGCGTCGTCGCGATGACCCTGCCGATCGCCCGCGATCTCGCGCAGCATGGAATCCGCGTGAATACGATCGCGCCGGGCATCTTCCTGACGCCCATGCTGCTCGGGCTGTCACAGGAATTTCAGGACTCGCTTGGCCGTTCCGTTCCTTATCCGCCGCGTCTGGGCGACCCGAAGGAATATGGCGCGCTCGCCGCGCATATCGTCGAGAACGAATATCTGAACGGCGAGACGGTCCGCATCGACGGCGCGCTTCGCATGGCGCCGCGCTGAGGCCTCGTGATGCTTGTCAACCGTCGCACGGTTCGGATCGAATGGGGCGACTGCGACCCTGCGGGGATCGTGTTTTATCCGCGCTATTTCGCGATGTTCGACGCATCGACCAGCTATCTCTTCGAGGCGGCGGGTTGGAAGAAGCCCGATCTGCTGCGCGAGTTCGAGATCGTCGGCTATCCCATGGTCGATGCGCGCGCCAGGTTCATTTTGCCCTCGAGCTTTGGCGACGACATCGTGATCGAAACGAGAATCGCGGCCTTCCGAAATTCGAGCTTCGACGTCGAGCACCGAGCGTTCAAACCCGGTCCCCGCGGCGAAGAACTGGCGATCGAGGCTTCCGAGACGCGGGTCTGGGCCGGCCGGCATCCGGAGGACCCGCAACGGCTGAAGTCGCGCGGGATCCCCGAGATCGTGAGGCGGCGTCTTTCGGGCGGGGAGGGCGCGCGGCATGGCGTATAAATCCACCGCGCTGGCCACCCGCCCAGCGTCGGACGTCGCCCTCGTCGAGGAACCCGACTCGGTGGGCGCGAGCGGTCCGCTCGACCTCTCCGGCCTGACCTCGATCGTCGGCTATCCCCTGCGACGCGCTCAGATCGCGGTGTTCGAGGACTTCGCCCGGCGCTTCGCGGCGCTGGATCTCACGCCGGCGCAATATTCCACGCTGGTTGCGATCGGCGACAATCCCGGCCGCAATCAATCCGAAATCGCAGGAGCGCTCGGCATTCAGCGCCCGAACTTCGTCGCGATGATGGATGAGTTGCAGCGTCGCGGCCTCGCGGAGCGGACCCGGTCCGGCGCCGATCGCCGATCGAACGCCGTGGCCTTGACTTCGGCGGGGCGCGTCTTGCTCGAAAGAGGGCGCGTCGAGCAGGCCGCTTCGGAGGCCGCGATCGATGCGCTGCTGGGGCCCGATACGCGCGCCGCGCTGATCACGACGCTACTGCGGCTCGCGACGCTCTGAGCGCTTTCGAGACGAACGACCGCGTCCCTCAGGGCCGCGAAACAAGGGAGGAAATGCGATGAACAGACGGGAAATTCTACTCGCCGGCGCGGCGCTGGCGCTAGCGCCCTCTTGGGCCAGGGCGCAAGCCACGAGACCGCTCAAGATCGGCGTCATGAACGACATGTCGGGCGTCTACGCCGACTATCAGGGCATCGGCTCGGTGATCGCCGCCAAGCTCGCGGTCGAAGATCATTCCAGCCCGCTCGGTGTTCCCGTCGAGATCGTCTCGGCCGATCACCAGAACAAGCCCGACGTCGGCGCGGCGATCGCCCGCAAGTGGTTCGATTCGGATGGCGTCGACGTCATCATGGATCTGCCCAATTCGGCGGTCGCGCTGGCGGTGGTCGCGATCGCGACCGAGAAGAACAAAGCCGTGATCGGTTCGGGCGCCGGCACTTCGGCGCTGACCGGCCCCAAATGCTCGCGCGATTTCGTGCAGTGGACCTACGACACCTACGAGCTCGGCCACGCGCTCGGGCATGCCGTGACCAAACAGGGCGGCAAGACCTGGTTCTACATCGTCGCCGACTACGCTTTCGGCAAGGACCTGCAGGCCAACTGCGCCGCCGCCGTGGAGGCCGCGGGCGGCAAGACGCTGGGCGAAGCGCGCCATCCGATCAACACGGCCGACTTTTCCAGCTTCCTGCTTCAGGCGCAGGCCTCCGGCGCGGATGTCGTCGCGTTCGCCAACGCGGGCGGCGATCTCAACAACTCGCTGAAACAAGCCCACGAATTCGGCCTGGCGCCGAAGCAGCGACTGGCGAGCTTCGTCCTCAACATCACCAACATGCCGGGGCTCGGACTGGAGGCGGTCGCCGGTTCGCTGATCTGCACGCCGTACTACTGGGACTTCAACGACGGGACGCGCGCCTTCGCCAAGCGCTACCAGACGGCCCATCCGAACAACTCGATGCCCAACGACATGCAGGCGGGAATGTACGCGGCGACGGAGCATCTGATGAAGGCGATGGCTCAGGTGAAAAGCGCCGACGATGGGATCAAGCTGGTCGACGCGATGAAGGCGATCCCGACCGACGATCCGCTGTTCGGCAAGGGCAGCATCCGCGTCGACGGCCGGGCGCTGCATCCGGTCTACCTGATGGCGATCAAATCGCCTGCCGAGTCCAAGGGCGAATGGGACTGTTTCAAGACCGTCGCTACGATCAGCCCCGAAGACGCCTGGCGCCCCCTCGACAAGGGCGGCTGCCCCTTCGTGAAGGCGTAGCGTGGGGGCGGCTGGATGCTGAACGCAGCCCTCGACCGGATCAGACGCTCCTGCTCTTCAGAGCCTCGGCGATCTCTTCCAACACTCCGGCGTCGTCGATCGTGGCCGGCAGTGTCCACGGCTCGTGGTCGGCGATCTTCTTTATCGTGCCGCGAAGGATCTTTCCGGAGCGGGTCTTGGGCAGACGGGGCACCACGAGGGCGAGCTTGAAAGCGGCGACGGGGCCGATTTTTTCGCGCACGAGCGCGACGACTTCCCTTTCGATCTCGGCATTCGGGCGGTTCACGCCCGCCTTCAAGACGAGAAAGCCGCAGGGCTGTTCGCCCTTGATCTCATCCTTGATCCCCAGCACCGCGCATTCCGCGACATCCGAGTGCGAGGCGACGACTTCCTCGATGCCGCCCGTCGAAAGCCGATGACCCGCGACATTGATGATGTCGTCGGTGCGGCCGAGAATAGTCAGATAGCCGTCCTCGTCCTTCAGGCCTGCGTCCGAGGTCTTGTAATAACCGGGAAACTCCGCGAGGTAACTCTCGCGCATCCGATCGTCCTGGCCGTACAGCGTCGGCAGGCAGCCCGGCGGAAGCGGCAGCTCGATGACGATTGAACCCATCGTATTCGGGGGCAGGGGGCGGCAGGATTCGTCGACGATGTCGACGATGTAGCCCGGCATCGGAACGGTCGGAGACCCCCGCTTGATCGGCATGATGCCGAGCCCGACCGGGTTCGCAGCGATCGGCCAACCCGTCTCCGTCTGCCACCAATGATCGACGACGGGGCGCCCCAGGATGTTTTCCGCCCAGGCGACGGTGTCGGGATCGGCGCGTTCGCCGGCGAGGAAGAGGGTGCGCAGCGGGGCGATCGAATGCTTCCGCAGCAAGCTAGCCTCTGGGTCTTCCTTGCGCACCGCGCGAAACGCCGTCGGCGCGGTGAAGAACGCGACGACCTGATACTCCTCGATCACGCGCCAAAAGGCGCCGGCGTCGGGCGTGCCGATCGGCTTGCCCTCGTAGAGCACGCTCGTGCAGCCGTGCAGCAGCGGCGCAGAGACGATGTAGGAATGGCCGACGACCCAGCCGATGTCGGAGGCGGTCCAGAAGGTCTCGCCGGGCTTGACGTCGTAAATGTTCGCCATCGACCACTCGAGCGCGACGAGATAGCCGCCAATGTCCCGCACCACGCCTTTCGGAACGCCGGTGGTTCCCGAAGTATAGAGGATATAGAGCGGGTCGGTCGCGGCGAGTTCGGCGCAGGGCGCGCGCTTGCCGCTCGCGCGGGCGGCGCCGGCAAGAGTTTTCCAATCGTGGTCGCGGCCGTCGGTCAGGCGGGCGACGCATTGCGGCCGCTGAAACACGATACAGGCCTGAGGTTTGTGTTTGGAGCGTCCGATCGCGAGATCGAGCAGCGGCTTGTATTCCACGATCCGGCCCGGCTCGATGCCGCACGACGCGGTGAGAACGAGCTTCGGCGCGGCGTCGTCGATGCGGGTCGCCAGCTCGTTGGCGGCAAAGCCGCCAAAAACCACCGAATGCACCGCGCCGATCCGCGCGCATGCGAGCATCGCGACGACGGCTTCGGGGATCATCGGCATGTAAATGATGACGCGGTCGCCCTTGCCGACGCCGAAGTCCATCAGGACCGAAGCCAGCGTCGCGACCTCGTCGAGCAATTCGGCGTAGCTGATGCGGCGCTTGGCCGCGGTGACGGGACTGTCGTAGAGGATCGCCGCGCGGTCGCCGCGCCCCGCTATGACGTGTCTGTCCAGGGCGTTGAAACAGGCGTTGCACGCTGCATCCGGAAACCAGCGACCGTAAACGCCCGCCTTTTCGTCGAAAATCCGCCGCGGCGCGCGCGTCCAGTCGATGGCGCTGGCGGCTTCGGCCCAAAAACCCAGCGGATCGGTGCGCCAACGCTCGTAAACCTCGGCGTATCGGCTCGTCATGGTTCGCCTCCCGTCTATGCGCTCGAATTTCCCGGCCATCCACGCGGTTCGGTTTGCACGCGCCCGAATAATTAGCCGATCCGGAGCCAACAGTATATGAAACAGCGGCGCGGGTGGACGACGGACGGCCGGGACAAGCCAGGACAAGCTCGGCCATGACGGGGTAGCGGGTCAGTTTGAATTTCCGGAACTGGCCGTAAGGGGAATGGCGGGTTTGGGCGATGGAAACAGAGGAACGGACATTCGCGCCGCATGGCTTCGCATCGGCTTTCCTCGTAGGTGGGCCGTACCCGTTGGAAAGATTGCGACTCGTTCGTAACTCATGGGGGCGACGGCCTTTTGAGAGATGAGAAACGAGAATGAGTTTTGAGAAGCCTTTTCGCGGGGACCCAGTGCGATCCGCCGACCGTACCGCGGCTCTCTCGAAAATCTTCCTTTTCGAGAGAGAGCCGCGACTTTGATCGTAAGTCACAGCGTTCTATAATCGGATAATCGGCGGCCGCCGAATCTAACAGGGAGGAATGCAATGGCGCTTTATATGTACCAAGCCGCATAGCCCCCGAGTCCTGGGCAGGCCAAATCAAGAATCCGCAAAATCGAGTTGAAATGGTGGGCCGCGCCTCCTGCGAGGCCATGGGCGGAAAATATATTGGCGCGTGGCTCAGTTTCGGCGAATATGATGTCGTCCTGATCGCAGACTTGCCGGACATGGAAAGCATGGCGGGCATCGCAATGGCGGTCGCGGCGGGAGGCGCTATCAAGGCGAGCAAAACCACTCCTTTGATGAGCGGGACGCTGGGAGTGGTCGCCTTGAAGAAAGCGGCGAAGGTTGCCGAGACCTATAAGCCCGCTCGATAGCGATTAAGTTTGCGCTTGTCTCGCGCTGCTCCAACCGCGTGCGAGGTGGTCGCCGTGCTTCGCCGTTCGCCGAGACCGGCGTCGGTCGATAAACGACGCTATATTCGAGCAACCGCAACCGGAACCCGCGCGGCTCGCCCTCGCGGGTTTTTTCGCGCCCGCGCCGCGCCGTTCTCCATCTCTCAAAAGTCCCCGATTTTCAGGCAAAAGACGCGTCGTCATAGTTCTTGAGTAAATATCCCCCGGCAAAGCCGGGGGCTTTATGATGTGAGCCGCTCAAAGCGGCTGAAGACGCCACTTGCGTGGCTTCTCGCATCGGCAGGGTCCAGCGGTCGCGAGTGGTTACACCGGAGTTTTCGTAACCTCATAATGTCAAAGCGATTTCGACAACCCTCAAACCCCCGGCCGTTGTGCCGACTCGCCACCTCGACGCATTGCTCTTGACCAAACACAAAGTGCAGCGGCGGAACACTGCCGCAAAAGTCAAACTGCTACTGTCTCCCCGGCAAAGCCGGGGGATTACCCATTTTATTTATGACAGGGTGGGCTAAGGACTTGGTTTCTTGTTGTAGCGCTCGAGCATGGCGGCGCCGATTTCAGGATTGCTCGGCCATTGCCCGCGCCGCTGCCCGACATGGGTTTGATAGGCGTCCAGCCGGTCGGGATTCAGGCTGCACGACTTCACCGGCTTCGAGAAACAGCAGGCCGAGTTTGTCCGTGGGCATCCGCGTAACAAACGCTTCGGCTTGGTCGAGGGCCGCACGGAGACGCAACGTAATATCTTTCGGGTCGAGCAGCTTACTGCTTTGCAACGCGCGCCACTCGGCGGCGGGGTAGTTGGCATTGCGCCGGATTTCCGCAATCAGCCCCTCTGGCGTGAACCCGGGCGATTTCTCAACCGCCGCCCAAATCACGGCGCCAAGCGGCAAGATGGTTTCGTGAATGGTCACGAGGTCGACGATGTCGCGAAGCTCGCGCCGTCCGGCAGCGGCCATGACCTTGTTCATGCCAAGGTCAACCGGATGCAACATATAGCCGAAGATCTCATCCTGCACGGTCGGAAAATACCGATAGTAGCTGTTAATTACCCATTCAAGGCGAGTGCTGGCATCGCCTTGCCTCACCTCGGCAGTATAGATCAACGGCAGTTGCCGAAGCCACGAAACGCTGTAGCCAGCCGCCGTGAGCGCCTGCGTGTCGTTCAATGCTGCTGCCGCAACCCGCTCCTCGGGGTCGTGAAACACGTCGATATCGGCGGAAATGCGCGGCGCGTCCCGGTTCAGGGGCGAGGCCCCGGCGACATAGCTTTCCGGGTCGCGGTGCGCGGCAAGCAGGCGGAGAATGTCGGTTTGAATTTTAGATAGCGACACGGCACGCCCGCTCGATCTGTTCCGCCAGTCGCCGGGCATCGCGGTTGCCCTCCGTGCGTAAGGCGCGTGCGACGACAAGAGCATCCGCCGGGGTCGGCGCCTCGAGCTCGCGTTTATTCCATAGCGCTCGCGTACCGTACTCGGTGAAGGCACGCCGGTAGAGCCTCGCAAGATCGTCTTCTGGTTGTTCTGGCTTGGTGCTCATAATGCTCGACAGTAACACAATTCGCCGAAAAGTTCCATGCTTTCAGCGCGCTAACCGCGGTGCATAATTCTTGAATTTTGAAGCAAAACTTTTCCTCCGCAATTTCAATAAGTTAACCGTTGCAAAATTCAGTTGCGAAAGTGCGGCCGGAGTTGATGCAGGGCAGGAATTACTTTTATTTCCTTTCGCGGCAACTTCGCCGTACCACATCAATTGGCGCCAAGCAGAGTAAGTAGGTCGCGTGTAATCTTTTGTCACCGCGCGAACGTTTCTTTCGTCGATTTGCAAAAATCAGTCGCAAGTGTCACCGGGGATCTTTCGTCCGTGACCCTCTCAAACAGTGAGGGGGGCGTTGCATGAAATGTCCGCTCTGGAGAATCGGCGCTACCTCACTGTACGGCAAAACTGGGCGCAAAACGGCAATTCAAACAGACCCACCACCCATGACGGACCCATGACGGTGGGGGGCGGCAAACGTCACGACGCCCGTTTAATCCATCAGGGTCAGCCGAAGGAGCGCGGAACTCGCCAGGCGGCCGAGTGCAATGCACGCAGAGCTGGCATTTGGGCGAAGACGACGCCGGCGCGACTCTTGCGGCGCTGATCGGCAGTCGAAAACGCGACAAGATTCTCCCCTAACGAAGGATCGACGGACTCTTTATTCAGTTGGGATTGCGATGGGCCGCTTCGAAACCACTGCCCGAACCTACGCCGCACGCCGCGAACCTTATCCCCCCGAATTCTTTGCGGCGGCGGCCGACGTGCTGAAGCTTCGCGGCGACGAATCCCTGATCGACCTCGGAACCGGGCCCGGTTTGCTGGCGATTGGCTTTGCGCCCTATGTCGGCCGCGTCTTGGGCGTCGACCCAGAACCGGCGATGGCGGCTGAGGCGAGAAGCGCCGCGGTCGCTGCGAATGTAGCGTTGCCTGTGATCGAATGCCGGGCCGAGGAATTGGACATTGGTCTCGGCCCGTTCGATCTCATAACCATCGGGCGCGCGCTGCATTGGATGGATCGCGAGGCGACGCTGGCCGTTATCGACCGGATTTTGGCGTCTGGAGGTCGCATCCTCATTTGCGGATCGACGAGTGTCGCGGGCGAGTCCAATCCGTGGCGCGTCGCGTACGACGCTGTGCTGCGCTCGTGGGGGGCGGCTCGCGACAGTGGTCATCGGCGAGTCTACGAACACTGGTTCGACGACAGCCGTTTTGCCCAGATCGTCGAAATCAAGGTCGCTCGCCGTCAGATCACTACGCCGGAAGCTCTCGTCGAGCGCGCTCTGACCCGCTCCACGAGCTCCCCGGCTACTCTGGGATCGCGAACAGAGGCCTTTCGAGCCGAGCTTCTCTTGGCTTTGGCCCCGTTCTTTCCCGATTCTTGCGGCCCTGAACTCATCGAAGCCAAAGCCGCGGTTTTCGCGGCGGCCTGACGCCCCGGCAGCGCGCGGGCAGATTCGTAACGCGCGAGAGGCGAGGCGATCGATCAGGCGAGCAATTCCACGGGCGGCGTCATCGTCAGCCGATTCGCGCGTTTGGCCAAGCGCCGATCGAAGGTGAGAATCGTGGAGGCGCGCGAACTTCGCGCGAGATGCAACGCGTCCACGAAATCGAGACCTTGAATGAAGGCGTCGAGGGCGACAAGGACCGCGCCGCGGTCTTCGATCGAGACCTGCTCCATACTCGCGAGGGCGCGAATGGCGCGGGCCACGTCCGAACGCGCGAACCCATAAAATCCGCGCATCACCCATTCGAATTCGAGCAGGACGGTCACCGAGACGAACGCCCGTTCGGACAGCGCCGCTACGGCGGAAGGCCGCTGTCTGACCGCCTCCGCGTCATCCGGGTCGTTGATGAAGAACCGCGCCAGGATGTTTGTGTCGATCGCCTTCACAGGTCCTCGTCGCGCGAGCGGCGGAGAAGGGAAGCCGGATCGAAGTCCTCCAGGCGGCGGGGTGTCCCTCGGGACGGAGCGGTGAGCATGCCAGCGAAACTGGCGACATCAGCCTTTTGGATTGGACGGAGGACCCGCAATTTCACTCCGTCAGCCTCTTCGATGGCCTCGATCTTCGCTCCGGCTCCCATGCCGAGCCGGCGTCGAAGCGCGGCCGGCAAAACGATCTGGCCCTTCGAGGAGACGGTGAGAATCGACATGCGCATCCCTTTCAGTGGGTGGGGATGCAACGGACCACCTCGTCTTACTTGGTAAGGCAACCGTGCCGTGGCGCTACGCCGCCGCCATCCCCGCTCGTCACCACTACTGTCCCGCGCTCTCTGGCGCGCCCAGGATGCCGCCCGGCCGCAGCGTCAGCAGGATCGCGAGCAGGCTGAAGATCGCGACGTCGCGATAATCGATCGGGAAGGCGCTCGACCAGATCGCCTCGAAGATGCCGATGAGAAGGCCGCCGAGAAACGCGCCCGGGATCGAGCCGATGCCGCCGAGAATCGCCGCGACCAGCGCCTTCAGGCCGAGCGTCGTCCCATAGGCGTAGCCGACCGCGCCGTAGAACATCGTCATGACGTAGCCGGCGAGGCCCGCGAATCCGCTCGCCAGCGCAAAGGTCTGGGCGAAAATCGCGGTGGGATCGACGCCAAGCATCTGCGCGCCCAACGGATCGTCGGCGTAGGCGCGCCAATTGCGGCCGAAGCGGCTCAGCGCCATCAACGAGATCAGCGAGCCGCCGGCCGCGAGCGCGAGCGCCGCCGCCAGTAGCGCGTTGGGCGCAGTCGTGACGATGAAATCGCCGGACCGCGCGACGCCGAACGGCGCGTTGAGGATCGGGCTCACCCACTGGAGGCGAGGGCCCTGCGTCAGGCGAAGGAACTCTTGCAGGAACAGCGCGAGCCCGATCGACGCGACCAGCACGATCTGGCCGGTGGCTCGGTGCAGCGGCTGAAACACCCAGCGGCTCGCCGCCATTCCCCAGGTCGCGGCGACGAAAACGGCGGACATCAGCGCCAGGGAGAGAAGGAGGGCGGGGGCGCCGCCGGCGAACAGACCCGCGCCGAGCGCGGCGGCATAGCCGCCCGCGGCCGCCAGTTCGCCGAACGCGAGATTTATACGGCCGACAAGGCCATAGACCAGCGAATAGGCCGCCGCTAGGAGCGCATAGACCGCCGTCAACGGCAGTCCGTTGATCGCCTGCTGCAGCAGATAGGCCGCCTCCGGCGGAAGGATCGGCAGCGACGCGATGTCGCCGAGCGGCGAGGGATCAGCCGTGCGCGCCTCTGGCGTCGCCAGCCAGAAGCGAACGAGAAAATAGCGCTTCACTTCGCTCAATTGAACGCCGTCGATCTCGATGTCGACCAGTTCTGAGGAGCGAAGCGGCCGGCCCGGCGCGCGAAAACGGCATTGCGCGAGATGCGCGACATCGACGCCGCCGGGATCGCGCGCGAGATAATCGACGCGCACCCCGCGCCCGTCGGCGCTCTCCTGCTGGCGAACGATGGTCAGCCGCGCATCTGGTTCGGCCAGGGCGGGCAGGGCCATGCGGCATAGCCGCGCCTGATCGGTCTCCAGCCAGGGCGAACAGCCGGCAATGCCCAGCAACGCAGCGAGGCCTGCGGCGGCAGCGAGCCAACGCGAGGTTTGCCGGCGCGGCGCGCGCGATTTCACGCGCCGCGCGCCTTCGCGCCAAATCGCCGTTGTTTGGCACGGTTGCCGCAAACTTCCATCTCGCACCAGCGGCGGCTCTTGTTCTTCGTCGTGTCGAAGAACAGCCACCCGCACTTTTCGCCCTGGCATTGCTTTATGCGAGACAAATCAGCCTGGAGCAACGTGGTCATCGCCGAAAGCGAAATCGGGCCCAATATCGCCTCGATCGGAGTTTGCCGGATCGCCCAACTCCAGGCGAAACGGCGTCAGATTCGCTCGCGAGAGGCAATGCGCATGAATGCCCGTAATGGCTGAGCACCCGATGGTCGCCCGTATCTGGCACGGCCGCACCCCGGCCGACAAGGCTGACGAATACCAGCGATATCTGTTCGACGTCGGGATCGAGAAAATCGCGACGCTGCCCCGAAATCGCGGCGTTCAGATGATGATGAATCGGACCGCCGAGCAGGGCGAATTCATGGTGATCTCGTATTGGAACTCCATCGACGCGATCAAGGGTTACGCCGGGGCGGACTACACGAGGGTTCACGATCTGCCGCGCGACAAGGAATTCTTGATCGACCAGGAAACGCTGGTGCGCCATTTCGAACTGGACGTGAATCTCTGGCAGGGCTGAGAGGTCTCCCCGGCGCGCCGCCACCGTCACCCATCGTTCGGGACCGCCGTCGCGAGGACCGCGCTCGGGTCAATCGTGGAGGCCGCCTCGACGGTGGCGTCGAAATCTTCCCGACTCATTTCTTTTGCGATCTGGATCATCATTCGTCCTATGAGCGCAGGGGTGTCGTGCGGACCTGGCATATAGACGGGCTCGCCGTCCTTTCCGAACGTGAATGTCTGCTCGGCCATCGGAACATCGCCGAAAATCAACTCTGCTTCGGCGAAATCTTCGTTCGGCGGAACCCCGTTGGAGGCCGCATAAGCGGCCGCATCGCGCAACAATTGGCGCGCGACGGGCGGATCGATGGGCTTCAGCGGATGTTCGTAGCCGTGAGCCCTCCTCTGTTCCTCGAATTTGTGCCGCGACGACACCACGAAGAATGCATCCTTGACTCCGAGGAACCAGGCGTCGACCAGGAAGAAGCTCGCGGCCACCGATCCCGACGGCAGATAGCGCGTAGCGATCACCCAACCCATGCCGATGTCGAAGAGGGCTTCGGTCGCGAAGCAGGCGAAGTTCGGCGCCTTTGCGGCGTCCAGGATCTGCAGGCTTTCGCTGACGGCTGCCGCTGCCGCTTCGGCCCTCCGCTTCTGCGCGACGACCGCTTTCCGCCGTGCCGCTTTCTCGGCCATGCGACGCAACCGCTGATTTTGTGACTGGGCCATGTCCGCTCCTTTCGCTCGCATCCGAATCACTCGGGATCGCGAGAATCTAACGAGAGGGACGAGAAAGCGCACGCGTTCTCGGGCGGCCGACAGGGGGAAAACCGCGGCCGTATAGCGACATCGCTCGGAGTGAGGGTCGGGGCTGGCGACGTCTTCGAACCCGACGCGCTGGTGGCCTGCGGGCCGCCGCCGCCCGGGGACGCTCTCGAGATCGCGGACCCGGTGATCGTCGTCGAAGTCCTTTCGCCTACTGCGGCGATCGATCACGGCCCCAAACTCATGGGCTATTTCCCGCTGCCCAGCCTCGCGCACTACCTCATTCTCGATCCCGAGCGACGCGTCGCCATCCACCACAAGCGCGGCCAGGGCGACATTATCGAGTCCCGCATCCTGAGCGAGGGCGTGGTCAGGCTCGATCCGCCGGGGATCGAGGCGCCGGTGGCGGAAATGTTCGCGCCGGCGTGAAGCCGCCAGCGCCGCGTGCAGCGCTCAATCCCGCAACTCGATCCGCACGGGCACGTGGTCCGAGGCCTTGTCGCGCGCGCGCATCGGCTTGTCGATCGCGACGCTCTTCAGGATATCGGCCGCCTGCGGGGACAGTAGCAGGTGGTCGATGCGGATGCCGTTGTTCCGCTGCCAGGCGCCGGCCTGATAGTCCCAGAAACTATAGAGCCCGCCGGCGTCGGTAGTCGCGCGCAACGCGTCGGCGAAGCCGAGCGCGAGCAACTCGTTGAACTTGCCGCGCGTCGCCGGCAGGAAAAGCGCGTCGTTGGTCCATTGCTCGGGATGGGCGGCGTCGCGCGGCTCGGGCATGACGTTGTAATCGCCCGCCAGCACCAGAGGCTCCTCGAACGTCAGCAGTTTGCGCGCATGACGGATCAGCCGATCCATGAAGGCGAGCTTGTATGTATATTTATCCGTCCCCGTCGGATTGCCGTTGGGGAGGTAGATGCTGGCCAGCCGCACGACCCCGCGGTTTGTCGGGATCACGCCCTCGATGTAGCGCGCCTGAACATCGTCGGGATCGCCGGGAAGCCCGGTCGCGACCTCGAACGGCCGCTTGGAGAGGATGGCGACCCCATTGAACCCCTTCTGCCCGTGCAGCGCGATATTATAGCCGAGCGCCTCGACCTCGAGGCGCGGAAACGCGTCGTCGACGCATTTGATCTCTTGCAGACAGAGCGCGTCGGGGCTCGCCTCCTTCAGATAATCCAGGAGATGGCCGAGCCGCTGGCGGACCGAGTTGACGTTCCAGGTGGCGATGATCAGGGCAGAACTCCTCGGCGCTTGGGCGAACCCTATTCGCACGATTGGCGGGCGCTGGGGAAGCGAGCGCGTGCGGGACTGGCCGGCGGGCTGGGCGGACGGCACGTTTCCTGCTTATCCGCCTACGTGCAACCTTGGCGCACTTTATTTCCGGGACCATCGGTCCCTGCCAATGGCGCAGCGCAGCAAGAGTGCTATATGTCAGATTGGCGTCCCGCATATTCAACTGGGAGCCGGGCCAACGAAATGGCCGCGACAAGCGGCCCAACAGCAAGTGGGGCAAAACTCATGGCCGCCGAAAAAGCGCAGAACCTGCAAGACACGTTCCTCAACCACGTGCGCAAGAGCAAGACCTCGGTGACGATATTCCTCGTCAACGGCGTCAAATTGCAGGGTTTCGTCACGTGGTTCGACAATTTCTGCGTGCTGTTGCGTCGCGACGGCCATTCTCAGCTCGTCTATAAGCACGCGATTTCCACCATCATGCCCGCAGCCCCGATCCAGATGTTCGAAGCGGTCGAAGAGGGCGCGGCCGACCACCATTGAGAGCCAATTGAGCGATATCAGGACCGAAGACAGCTTCGGCAAAAGGGAGCAGGCGGTGGCGGCGCATACGCGTACGCTGGTCGTCTGCCCGACGGTCGCTTCACGCCCCGCCGCGGCGGAAAAGGCGGCGCGCACCGTCGAGGCGCGGCGCGAGGAGGCGGTCGGCCTCGCGCGCGCGATCGACCTCGACGTGGTGGACTCGGCGCTCGCGAACCTGAGCGAAATCCGCCCCGCGACCTATCTCGGCAAAGGCAAGGTCGCCGAACTCGCGGAGCAGGTGAAGAACGAGGAGATCGACCTCGTCGTGATGGATGCTGCGCTTTCGCCGGTGCAGCAGCGCAATCTCGAGAAAGAATTCAAGGCCAAGGTTATCGACCGGACCGGGCTGATCCTGGAGATCTTCGGCCGGCGCGCGCGCACCGCCGAGGGCGCGCTGCAAGTCGAACTCGCGCATCTGGATTACCAGAAGTCGCGTCTCGTGCGTTCCTGGACGCACTTGGAACGCCAGCGCGGCGGCTTCGGCTTTCTCGGCGGTCCCGGCGAAACGCAGATCGAAACCGACCGACGCCTCATTCAGGAGCGGATGATCCGCATCGAGCGCGACCTCGAGGCCGTCAAGAAGACGCGGGCGCTGCATCGCTCCAGCCGCAAGGACGTTCCGTACCCGATCGTCGCGCTGGTCGGCTACACCAACGCCGGCAAGTCGACGCTGTTCAACCGGCTCACGAGCGCCGAGGTCGTCGCCGCTGACATGCTTTTCGCCACGCTCGATCCTACGATGCGGCTGTTGAAATTGCCGCATGGCGGCTCCGCGATCCTCTCCGACACCGTCGGCTTCATCTCCGATCTGCCGACAATGCTGATTTCTGCGTTCCGCGCGACGCTCGAAGAAGTGCGCGCCGCCGACGTGATCCTGCATGTGCGCGATATCGCGCACGCCGATACAGACGCGCAGGCGCAGGACGTGCAGGCGATCCTCACCGAGGTCGGCGTGACCGCCGCCGCGGACAAGCTGATCGAGGTCTGGAACAAGCTCGATCGGCTGGATGCGGAAGATCGCGCTGGACTCGCGCTCGGCCAGGGGTTGGAGGGTCCGATCGCCGTGTCCGCGCTGACCGGCGAGGGGATCGGCACGCTGCTGGAGGCGATCGAGGCCCGTCTGGCCCGGGGCCGCAGCCTGATCGATCTCAGTCTCGACGGCGCGGACGGGCAGGGGCTGCACTGGCTCTACGAGCACACCGAGGTGATGGCGCGGGCCGACGGCGACGATGGCCGGGTGAACGTCACCGTGCGCGTAGCGCCGGATACGGTGGAGCGCGTGAAGCGGCGGTTCGCGGGGGCGGGGGTCTGAGGCCGCCCAGAAATTACCGAGTCGGGCGGCTTCCGCCGCCCGCCCGTCATGTTGATCCGGCGACTGAGCCGGGCATCCGGGCGGCGCCGTCGACGATTATCCGCGGATGTACGTGGCAATCCCCGGATCAAGTCCGGGGACGTGCACGACGAAAACTGAAAGCGCAGCGCTCATATCCGGGCGCCGCTAGCGAAGATCTCCTTCGCCCGCGAAACGAACATTTCGCTTGCGAATTGGAAAATTTCGCTTGCGAAACGTTTTCGTTTCGCATGTCCTCCGCTAAATCATTGAAACCACTTCCATTCTCAAGGCAGCGAAATTTTCGATTCCGCGATTTCCAACGTTATCAAAGCCTTGCGGCCGATTTTGTTCCGCGCTTTTCTCCGCGACGCTTCCGGTCGTTGGGTGGAGGTCGGTCACGGCGTTTCCTTTACCGAACAATCCCCGTTGTCTGCTCTTTGCGAATTCCGACGCATTCCGGCCACCGATTCCGATTTGATGCCGGCCACCGTTCCGATTTGAAGCCGGCCACCATTCCGAAATGAAGCCGGCCACCTGAGCTGTTGAAGGCTCGGGCCGTTTGCT
>JBAQGU010000018.1:0-2802 GCA_049287975.1 Roseiarcus sp. | reverse complement strand
GATATATTTATGCCACGTATTTTTGTCTATGCGACCATTAAGACCATTCATAGCACATGAACATACAGGGCCATGGGGGAGAGAATAGTACTCGTCGAACATCATCGGACGGTGCCTAACGCGAATGCTCTCGCGCTCGGCTAAATACAAAAGTTTTGTAAGCTTCAGTATCTCGGCCGCGTGTCCTGATTTTGCCAAAAAATACGCAGCAATCTGAGCAGCTTTTTCAGACCTAAAGCCCACAAGAGGCTCGTATAGGCGCGGTAGTCGCATCACATCACCTCGCGCCGGGCGCGATGCACGCCTTCACTCCAGCCCTTCCGGATCGAAGATAGCCTGAAGGTTCTTTCAGTTTCTCCCTTAAAGTTTGGAGCGCCGTCGACATGATGATTCTCCTTGACAAGGAATCTACACTATTGCGCCCGAGTGGGCTCTTGACAAGAATTAGTTTCGGAGTCCCCCGAGAACGAATCACACTCGATAAAAGTTAAAATAAGTAATTTCTTCGGCCTTGGCGATTCTCTGGCTGTCTGTCAAGGCAGGATTGCTGAACAAGTCGCCACGGCCGTGAAGGTCAAGTCGAGGCGGGTGGCCTAGGGCTTTAGCTCGCCGGCTTTCCGCGCGCCGCACACGACCGCGCTCCCGAAAGCCTATCGCCCGTCGGCGCCGCGGCCAATTGCGGCGCCGCCTCCGATCGGCGGCTTTTTCATGACGACGAACCCGGAGCGCTCGAGGTGCTCCGCCAGGCGCTTGGCGACGATCGCCGCCATCATCTCGCCGGCGTCGTGCGTCCGCTTGCGCCCGCTGCAGCGCAGCGCGAAGGCGATAGCCTCGGCGATGTCGTCGGGCTTCGCGGCGTGAGCTGCTCGGCATTGGTCATGTAGGGAGGCTAACCGCGAAGCAAGAACTAAGCAAGAACGTTCTGGCGGCCAGCCGTATTTGAGCCCCCGCCCCTATCCAATGCGCGGCCGTGGTCACAGATCGACCGAGCCCCTGCAGCTTCTCAAGCCGGTCGACGATGCAATCTCGAACGACGGGCCGGCCGTCCACGCTGAGCCCGACCGTCCAGCGCTGCCAAGCGTCGAAGGCGAGATAGGCACTCTTCGCCCGAGGCGGCGTCCAGCGCCGGGCCTCCTACTTCCCGACGATCAGCAGGTCGGCGCGCCAGCTCGCCGGATCGTGGCCCGTGATGGCCACATCAACTGCTTCTGGTCGAAGAACAAGTTCACCACGCCAGACAGGTTCTGTTTGCCGCCCTCGTACCAAGCGGCAAAGCCGTCCTTTCCGATGAGTGTCGCCCCGGGAAAGACCAGCCGGCATAAGTCATCGAGCAGCGGCAGGTATTCGTCAGTCGGCGCGTGCGCATCGAGATTGCGGTACCAGTCATAGACAATAACGCGGACGTCGGCTTCGCTGGGCAACTCTCACTCCCCGTTCGCACTGCAATGTCTCCCAGGGGCGCCATAAGATTCACACCGCGCCCTGCCGCGCCATTCTGGCGCCGACACACGCGCGCTCGGATGCCGCCGAGTGGCTCGTCGGGCGCCCTCGCCCGGGCATCCTAACGTCCGCGGCGTTTCCCGGGCGTCCGGAACGGCATCAGGCCTTCCGCGTGGACGGCGATCGAGAATTGCCGCGACGCGTGATCCAGCGCTTCTTCGGACGGGTCTTCGGCCGCGGCCATCAGGCGTTCCAGCGCGCCTTGCCAAGTGGCCGGCACGATGCCTTCCCGGAAGGCCAGCACGAGCTGCCCGGCTTCGTAGAGAGTTTTGAGTTTCCTGCCATCGGAGAGGACGAAGGGCTACCCGAACGCACGCGACCAGGTCATGCGCCGGCCGATTGGAGAGCGGCGCTCAACTCGACTTCGTAGGCGACGAGGAAGTCCGGCGTCGCCTTGCCATCCTCGAAGGCCGCAACAAACCAAAGGGGAACGTCCGCCGCCGTCGAGAGCTCGAGGCGCGTCCAATTCAGGCGCTCGCGAGCCTCGCGGCATTCCTCGCCGGTCATTTCGCGGCCTTCAGCCTCACGGCCGCCGCACCATAAAAGCCTCGCCCGCCATTTGGCGCTTAGACCATCCTTGACGCGTACGTCGGGGCGTGTCCATGCCTCCGTGTGTATGCGCATAGATCGCCATATGTGTGTCTATCGACTTGACAGTCCGTCGTTATGGGCGCGCTCCACGAGGCGTTCGAGCGGCGCGCCGCGGTCGCTAAGCGGCGGGCGGTCACAGAAAGGGCGAACAGGCGACAACGGCTTCAGTCCGGGGGGACAATTCACCGTTGACGAAAACCACGAGCGTCTCGTCGGTGGGATGCGCTGTTCGGTCGCCACCGTGGGTAGATTTGAAGAGATCGCGGGGGGTCAAATCTACTTTCTGAACGAATTCTTCGTCGTGGGTGTCATTTTCGCCAGGAAACCTTTCCAGAGCCCCTTGGCGATTTCCTGTTCTTGTTTTTCCAGTTTCTCGTTCCGCAAAAGATCAAGCGGATACCATTTGCCGTTTCGCTCCCGATAGAAAATGCGAGTATAGATGTTTCCAGTATGGGAAATTCGCCAAGTCTCATATGTTTCGGAGAGTTTCGTAAACGCATGGTTCAAGCTGCCTACTGGTTCGGGCGAGATTTCTTTGGGCAGCTCTATCCGAGTGGACGCGAGGCCATCCGCCTCGACCCCTCGCGTAAGTAGCCAGAGGCCCCCCCGATCCGATTGGAATTGATCAGCTTGCTTGTCGTCGGGGCCAGCAATTGTAACCTCGACGAACGATGGTTGCACGGAGCTCCAATTATGCGCAAACTCATCACC
>JBAQGU010000017.1:0-4202 GCA_049287975.1 Roseiarcus sp. | reverse complement strand
GTGTCACTCGATATGGAAAGCGAAGACATTCTCAGCTGGTCTCGATAATAGAAGAACGGCTCGAAAGCGCTTCCGTTCAGAGCTACAACGGCAATGACGGGTCTGCCAGTAATCCCGTGCCTCAGGCGGGCGTGAATGCGATAATTTATATTTCCTGCGTTCAATTTCCCTGCTTATTAGCGAGAGATTGCAATTCTCTAATACGGCGGTTGTATAGATGGGCCAGGCAGATCTTCAAGCCAGGATTACGGCACTTATCCCGAACACTTAACCATGAAATCTGTGCAACGTTTAATTCGTGACGTGAATCCCCGGATAACGTGTGCCGCAGCTGATCATATAATGGCTGAAGAGCCCGATCCTTCGCCGCGAGAGTACCATCAGCGCAAATCGCGCGCTCAATATCCGACGTCTTTCCACTGCAGTCAAAACTAGGTGTTATAAGGTGACCTAAAATTACTTTCAATGCTACCGTTGCGTTTTCCGCCGCACCTTCGTCACAAAAATCTATATTTATTTTAGATTTATTTATGAGTGTCATTTGTATCTCATCGCCCGTTCCAGTTGGAGTATTCCACTCAATGCACGCGTGTTGACCTCCGACGTTTTGAGTTTGTTCGTTATCATCCTTGTCTTCTTTTTTTGGTTCCCAACCAAAACAGACTAGAGCTAGATGCGTGCCATTCTGTTTAACCTTGGCGGGGTCAATGTCTTTATAATTTGCGACTATCGTAGATGTTTCGGTCCCTTTCACCATAATGTCGTTATCGGTAATTTTTAGCGTATCTAAGTCCCCGTCATAGGTGCGCTTGTTATACCCAGTTGAAATCCCGCAGTGGATATCACATGGTTCCAGGGGGCATTCGAGTGCCACTCGAAATAATTTCAACGCCTGTCGCAACTCGCCAGATTCTGCCTTTGATGATCCAATGAAGGTCAATAAGAACATTATAGTGCAAGAAAGCATCGAAACGGCACGAAGCAGTTGCATATCGTACTCCTACGATTTTCAATAAATTGACTGCCTCCGATAGGCGTTCAGGGTGATTGTTAGAGAAGTATTGTGTTCGATGCTATGGTTGAAGTGGCGGCCCGACAAGGCCCGGATCGCCGCCTTGCAGCTGGCGCGCGGAAGGGCTGGAGCTCTCAAACCAAGCAACTTCCGCCGCACGTAGGTGTCGCACCTCCCGCGACGTCCTTCGAACGCTTTCAGAAATCGCGCAACGAATGGCTTCGCTGCGTCGATTCCTCACAGCGTCAGATACAGCGCCACAGGCGCCCATTCGTCGTCGGGAACATCGGAAGGATAAGGCTTGCAGGCTTTCGGCATCCCACAAGCCTCGGAAATTATGGTTAATCAGTCCCCAACAGCCTCTAGGACGCGTTCTCAGCAATAACCGCACTGATGCGCCTGACTTGTGCATTGACAACTCTGGTAGTTCCAATGCCCGTCACTATTGAAGCAACCGTCGGGGAAAGCTTGTCCGCAATGAGCGGCGACTTGATAGCCAAAAAACTTTGACGGCGCCGACGATTGCGTGTTTAAATAAGAAATACCAGTTCCAAACGTCACGTTTTCCGACGCGTTGACGCCAAGGATCGACGCTAGGAAAATGGTTATAATGATGAACGAACGCATATCTCTCTCCTATCATTGTTGACAGGCTACCTTCCTATTGACGAACTGGTATGTCATGGCCCAAATGGGCTATGCTCAGTGTCCTGCGAGGGTCGCGGTCGGTCGAGGAGGGGCGCGGCGGATGACCTTACCCAACAATTTGGATTGCGAGCCAATGTCACGAGGGGGTCGGGGAAGATTTCAGTTGCGATGCTTGCATCCGACAACCCGCGATTCGCGTCGCCTATAGATTCAGACATTTCCGCTTTCGGGAATGCCCAATCTCCCTCAAGGGTTCAGATCAAAGAACTGAACAGCCCTGGCGCGGTAGCGCAGACCTCGCTATGTATATCAGTGACGTACACATTGGGAGTGTGTCGCTTGCTACATGAGGGTACGGTTGATTTAATCTACGAGTCCGCTGTCGTTCCTGAAGCCTGGCCGCTGGCTCTGAATTCTCTCTGCTCGATGGTCGAGGGCTTTGGAGCAGCGTTGTTAGTTGTCGATCCCCAAAAACACCTAAGGTACGTGGCTACGGAGGCCTATGCGCGTTTGCTTGATCGATTCGAAGAAACTATGGGCGCTTACGAAAATGTTCGGCCCGGTCGCGTGCTTGCGCGACGATACTGCGGTTTTTTATCAGATTTAGATGTATGTACGTTACAAGAACTCGATAACGATCCAATATATTACAAATTTTTGCGACCAAATGGAGTCGGATGGACCGCCGGAACCGTGATACCTGTTCCACAAAGTGACAATTTGATTTTCGATTTTGGCCGCTCTACTGCGCTAACACCGTTCGACCGCAGTCATTTAAACGTACTTGACCAATACCGACCTCACTTGGCTCGCGCAGCATTGATATCGGCTAGATTGGGCGTGGAAAGAGCACGATTAGCGTCTGAAGCTCTTTCAATAGTGGGCCTCCCAGCAGCCGTACTTGATAAGGTCGGGCGTGTATTGGCTGTTAACAGTTTGTTCGAAGGACTTGCTCCGCGTGTTGCTGTTGCAGCACGAGATCGTATCCACCTTTTGAACCACGTGTCTGGTGAGTTACTAAAGACCGGGTTAGAAAATCTAAATTGTGAAGCGAATCATATAGTGCGGTCAATTTTGGTACCCGCTATCGAAACTTTTCCAGCGCTTATTCTTCACGTTGTACCGATCAAGCGCGCTGCACACGACATTTTCGCTGGTGCAGCGGTTATTTTAATCGCCACTCCACTTTCGTCGTGTTTCGCTCCGACTAGCGAGCTTTTAAATGCACTCTTCGACCTTACTCCGGCGGAAGCTAGAATAGCCCAGGGTATTTTCGATGGAAAGGCTGTCGCAGATTTGGCGGGGCAATTCGGCGTTGCCGTCGCAACAGTTCGCAACCAACTTAAAGGAGTTCTCCGCAAGACTGGTGCGCACAGACAATCTGAGCTCGTCGCGATGCTCTCTGTCCTTCGTCCGCAGATCAATCTCCCGGCTCCTTCGCGATTGATCTAGTCAAAATCCCGATGAGACGACTGCATCTTGACGCCTCACCGCGGCCACCGGAACCTGGGCACACGGTGACACGTGCACCATTCCCATTTTTGGATCTCCCCGCAGGCGACGCTCCTTTCTGCTGAGCGCCCTCGCAAACCTAGAAACTATATCACTGGTAATATGCTGGTGTCGACATGACGCCAAGACCCTCATGCGGCGCTTCGCGCCCCTCTTCTCCCGTGAGCGGTAGAAGGGTTTCCGCGATGCCCGGAATTGCCGATAGCTAGGCGGTTTGACGGCGACGGCCGCTCGGAAACCCGTTAAGACTGCTCACGTCGTTCCCTCCGCCCGACCCTCCCATGCCCCTGCTCGAAATCCGCAACCTCACCGTATCTTTCGCCACCCGTGGCGGCCCCTTCAAGGCCGTCGACGGCGTCGACATCGCGGTCGACCGCAACGAGGTGTTGGCGATCGTCGGGGAATCGGGGTCGGGCAAGTCGGTGGCGATGCTGGCCGTGATGGGTCTGCTGCCGTTCACCGCCACGATCGAAGCCGACGTCATGGTCTTCGACGACCACGATCTTCTGACAATGTCCGCGCGCGAGCGCCGAAACATTGCGGGCAAGGACATCGCGATGATTTTTCAGGAGCCGATGTCCTCGCTGAACCCCTGTTTCACCGTCGGCTTTCAGATCGCGGAGACGCTGAAGGCGCATCTCGGCCTCGACCGCGGCCAGCGCGCCAAACGGGTCGTCGAACTCTTGGAGGAAGTAGGCATTCCCGACCCCAAGCGCCGCGCCCGAGCGTTTCCGCATCAACTCTCTGGCGGCATGAGCCAGCGCGTGATGATCGCGATGGCGCTCGCCTGCCGGCCCAAATTGCTGATTGCGGACGAGCCGACCACCGCGCTCGACGTCACCATTCAGGCCCAGATCCTGGATCTCTTGGTATCGCTGCGCCGGCAGAACGGGATGGGGCTGGTCCTCATCACCCATGACATGGGCGTCGTTGCGGAGACCGCCGATCGCGTCGTCGTGCAATACGCCGGGCAGCAGGTGGAGGCGAATTCGACGCGCGCACTGTTCGCCGACCCGCATCACCCCTATAC
>JBAQGU010000016.1:0-1621 GCA_049287975.1 Roseiarcus sp. | reverse complement strand
CGCCCTTACAGGCGTTGTCTGCTCACCAACGACTTCGTGACCATGGCGGGGCCGCGGACCGAGCGCCGCCGTCGGTCTACCCCAACGCTTGGTGCATCCGAAACCTGACCCTCGCCGCCATTCCTCTCGGCTTATTCCGGCTGCTCTATCTGGTCGCGGTTCTGTGCCTGGGTTGGTGGGCGCTGCACTTGAGCCCCAGCGAGATGCAGACCCTCACTTTCGCCATGCTCGTGTTCGCAGGCCAAGGAAGCGTTTACGTTCTGCGCACGCACGGCCGCTTCTGGCGTTCGCGCCCGGCGCCGATTTTGCTCGTCGCCACGACGCTCCTATTCACGCTGGCGATGGATTCCATCAAGCTGGCCGTATTCGCGTGTGTGAGGATTGATTGATTTCGGTTCGCCGCGAGCAAAGCGGCATTTGCTATGCGATGCGTTCATGATTGGATCGCGAGCGTGTCGAGAGGCCACGAGTGAAGCACGCCGAGACGCGCGGACTTCTTGTTTTGGTGACGCCCCATCTTCCCCATGAGATCCGTGAGAAATCGCATGGCCTCGGTCACGTGCGGACCCTTGTTGAGCATCACGCATTCGGCCCTCTGCGCCATGGCGGCGTCGGTGGTTTCCGCGCGGCTGGGGAGTCCATCCTTGACGAGATCGTCCAGGACTTGGGTGGCCCAGATCACCGGAACTCTGGCGGCCTCGCACAGCCAAAGGATTTCTTCCTGAATCTCGGCCAATCGCAAGTGCCCGAGTTCGACCGCGAGATCGCCCCGAGCGATCATGACCGCGGTCGGGCGCGTTCCGGCCGCCTGAATTATCAGTTGCGGCAGGTTGCGGACCGAATCGATCGTTTCGATTTTGAGGACGAGAGGCATCGGGGAGCCCCCTGGCCTGACGGCCTCGATCGCGCGGTCCAGGTCGAGAATGTCCTGGGGTCGTTGGACGAACGAGAAGCCGACGATGTCCGCATGCATCGCGATGGCGGGGAGCGCCGCTAGGTCATCGGCGGATAGGGCGGGCAGGCCGATCGGCAGGCCGGGGAAATTGACGCCCTTTTCGAGCCGAAGCTTCTCGCCTTTGGGCCGGGCCCCGACGACTTCCAATATCTGGCGGTTCCCTCCAGCGCGACGACCCGACAGCGGATCTTGCCGTCGTCGATCCAGACTCGCGAATCGACCGGCAGGCGCGCCACGACATCGGGAAAGCTCGCCGTGAGGACGGCGAGCCCGCCCGAGATCGCTTCTCGCGGCGCTACCGCCAGACAAATTCGGTCCCCTTCGCGCACCCGTTTCGGCTTGGCCGGCGAAAGCGTCTCCACGCGACACTTCGGACCTGGGAGATCCATTAGGATGCGGCAGTCGCGACCGAGTTTCACCGCCGCGCTCCGGACGTGCGCCGCCATCGCCGCCCACGCTTTCGCGTCGTCGTGCGCGCAGTTTATTCGGGCACAGTCCGCTCCCGCGGCAACGAGGCTCTCGACCAACCCGATGTCTGTCGCCGCCTCGCTGGGCAAGGTCACCATCACCGCGGTCGTCTCCTTGTTTTGGCCGAAAAGCGCCCGACGTTGCGTGTCGAGTCGCCGTTCGCCTTCGGCCCAAAGATAGTCCGCGGGAAAGGTCGCC
>JBAQGU010000015.1:0-10873 GCA_049287975.1 Roseiarcus sp. | reverse complement strand
CCTCAAAGGACGGCAGGGGAAATTTTCCTGCCTGCAACCCATTGAAAAGGCACAAAACGTGGAAATGTTCGCGGCGACCGAAGACGGGCTGGGAGCAACCGACCGAGAGCGCGGAGGGTCTTTCGCTCGCCGCACTATTTGCATGCGCCCGCGGCGCCGCCATCGCCGCGCGCGGCGCCCCGAACGGCATGCGAAAATTTTCCTGCCCGCAACGCATTGAAAAGGCGCGAAACGTGAAAATATTCTCGGCCGAGGAGGTCGGGCTGGGAGCAATCAGACAGACGGCGGAGGCTCTCCGATCGTCGCTGTACTTGCATCCGCCGGGGAGCGGCGCCTCCTTCGACCGCGAAGCAGGTGACAGGGATTTAACGTAACCCGCCGCTTGGCGGGCGGGGCGGGTGTCTATAGATAGGCGGCGAGCCGGCGCGGTCGCTTCGGGCGCGCGCCCCCAGGGCAAAAAGGCATCGTTACGTGAGTGATCCCAAAATCATCAAAGACGCCGCCGGCGCCCGGCCGGCGGTCAAAGAGGAAGGCTGGTGGGAAACGATCAAAGTGATCGTTCAGGCGCTCGTCATCGCCCTCGTCGTGCGCACCCTCTTGTTCCAGCCGTTCGACATTCCCTCTGGCTCGCTGATCCCGACGCTGCTGGTCGGCGACTATCTGTTCGTCTCGAAATATGCGTACGGCTATTCGCATTATTCATTGCCGGGGTTTCTGGACCTGGTCCCCCAGGCGATGCCAGGACGGATATTCTTCTCGCCGCCAAAGCGCGGCGATATCGTGGTTTTTCGACCGCCCGGCGATCCCAGCGAGGACTTCATCAAGCGCGTGATCGGCTTGCCAGGCGACAAAATTCAGATGATCAAGGGTCGGCTCGTCATCAACGGCGTCGAGGTTCCGCGCGAGCCGGCCGAGCCCTACGCAATGCCGGACGCCTTCCACAAGCCGGCGCAATTCCCCGCCTATTGGGAGACCTTGCCCGACAGCAGCGGCCATCCCGGCGGCGTGCGTCACGAGATCGTCCAGATGAATGGCGACGACGGCGAGTGGGCGAACACCGGGGTCTATGAGGTGCCCCCCGGGGATTTTTTCATGATGGGCGACAACCGGGACAATTCGACGGACTCGCGCGTGATGCCCGGCCCAGTGGGCTACGTGCCGGCCGAAAATCTGATCGGTCGCGCGGAGATCATCTTCTTCTCGGTCGATGACGCGCCCGCGTGGCAATTCTGGCGCTGGCCGTGGACGGTGCGTTGGAATCGGCTGTTCATGCGTATACATTGAATGTTCGTCCCTCCCCGTAAGAACTGCGAAGGGCGCCCGGGCCCGTCTTGGCGGGGGCGGGCAGCGCTTGTATAGGGAGGGGGGAATACGGCCCCCGCGGGGAGCCAAAAAGGCATTCAAAGGCATGAGCGAACCGAAAATCATCAAAGGCGCGGTCGGCAGCGTTTCGGCGGTCAAGGAAGAAAGCTGGTGGGAAACCGTCAAGGTGATCGCCCAGGCGCTGGTGATCGCCCTGGTCGTGCGCACCTTGCTGTTCCAGCCGTTCAACATCCCCTCGGGATCGCTGATCCCGACGCTGCTGATCGGCGACTACCTGTTCGTTTCCAAATATTCTTACGGCTATTCCCATTATTCGTTGCCGAGCCTGCTCGACGTCGCGCCGTCGGCGATGCCGGGCAGACTGTTTTTTTCGTCGCCCAAGCGTGGCGACATCCTGGTGTTTCGCCCGCCCGGGCAACCGGACGAGGACTTCATCAAGCGGCTGATCGGCCTGCCCGGCGACAAGATTCAGATGATCAGGGACCGCCTCTACATCAACGGCGTCGTGGTTCCGCGCGAGGCGGCGCCCCCATACGAGTTGGGTGACTCTTCGAGGTCGTCGCCGGTTCAGCGCTATTATGAGACGCTTCCCGACAGCGCGGGCCATCCCGGCGGCGTGCGGCACCAGATCATTCAGATCGCCGGCGACGAAGGCCAGTTGGCCAACACCAATGTGTTCGAAGTGCCGCCCGGGCATTATTTCATGATGGGCGACAACCGCGACAATTCGGAGGACTCCCGCGCCGTGCCTGGTCCGGTCGGCTATGTGCCCGCCGAGAACCTGATCGGCCGCGCCGAGATTATCTTCTTCTCGGTCGACGATGGGGCGCCGGCGTGGCAGTTCTGGCGCTGGCCCTGGACCGTGCGCTGGAGCCGGCTGTTCCAGCGCGTGCATTGAACGCGTGGGCGAAGCCCAGCTTTGTCGACGCGATCGCGGGCCGCGTCGGTTCGTCCCGGCGGATGTGGGCGGTGGACGGGCTCGGCGTCGGATGCGCTCGGGCCTCGCCGTTCCCGGCCATCGCGTCGCAACCATGAGCAAGCGGCCGAAGACCGAACTCTCGGCGCTGGAGGCCCGTCTCGGTCATGTCTTTCGCGACGCCGCTCTCGCGGTGCGCGCGCTGACCCATGTCTCGTCGCCCTCGACGAGCGCACAGGGGCGGGGGCAGTCCTATCAACGGCTGGAATTTCTCGGCGACCGCGTGCTGGGCGTAGCGGCCGCCGAAATGCTCTATGCGGCGTACCCGCAGGCCAGCGAAGGCGAGTTGTCGATGCGGCTGGCCAAGCTCGTGCGGCGCGAGACCTGCGCCGCGATCGCGGAGGAATGGGACGCCGGGCCGCATGTCGTAATGGGGCAGGGCGAGGTCCGCGCGGGCGGACGCAAGAAGGCGGCGATCCTTTCCGATATTTGCGAATCGCTCATCGGCGCCGTGTTTCTCGACGGCGGGTACGAGGCGGCGCGGGACCTCGTGCAACGCTCTTGGCGCGCGCGGATGGACGCGGACGCCGAGCCCGAGCGCGACGCAAAGACGGCGGTGCAGGAATGGGCGCAGGCCCGCGCGCTCGCCTCGCCGCGCTACGTCGAAGTCGGGCGCAGCGGGCCGGCTCACGCGCCCCTGTTCGTCATGCAGGTCGAGCTCGAGGGGTTTGAGCCCGAACGCGGCGAGGCGAGCTCCAAGCGCGCCGCGGAGCAGGTCGCCGCGCAGGCGTTCCTCAACCGATGGGCGAACCCATGAGCGATAGGCGATGCGGCTTCGTGGCGTTGATCGGCGCGCCGAACGCCGGCAAATCCACGCTGCTCAATTCCCTGGTCGGCGCCAAAGTCTCGATCGTATCGCGCAAGGCGCAGACGACGCGCTCGACGGTGAGGGGGGTCGTGGTCGAGGGCGCGGCGCAGATCGTCTTCGTCGATACGCCCGGTCTGTTCGCCCCCAAGCGGCGCCTCGATCGCGCGATGGCCAACGCCGCCTGGGGGGCGGCGGCCGACGCCGACGCGCTCGCCCTCCTCATCGACGCGCGGCAGGAGATCGCGGCGACGGGCAAACCGGCCGAGTCGAACGCCGCGGCCGATCTGAGCGAGGGGACCCGGACCATTCTGGCGACGCTCAGGGAAAACCGGCGGCCGAAGGTCCTGCTGCTGAACAAGGTCGATCTGGTCGATCGCGCGGGACTTCTGGCGCTCAGCGCACGGCTCGACACCGCGCTCGGCTTTCGCGAGACCTTCATGATCAGCGCCGCGACCGGCGACGGTCTCGACCGTCTGCGGCGCGATCTCGGCGCGATGATGCCGGCCGGTCCCTGGCTCTACCCCGAGGATCAGATCGCGGACGCGCCGATGCGCTCGCTCGCCGCCGAAATCACGCGCGAGAAGCTGTTCGAGCGGCTGCACGACGAATTGCCGTATCAGACCACGGTCGAGACGGATTCCTGGAAGGATCTGCCCGACGGCTCCGCGCGGATCGAGCAGACGATTTTCGTCAGCCGCGACAGCCACAAGAAAATCGTGATCGGCGAGGGCGGGAGGACGCTGAAGGCGATCGGCACGGCGGCGCGCAAGGAGATCGCCGAGGCCAACGAGTCCAATGTGCACCTCTTCCTGTTCGTGAAGGTGCGCGAGAACTGGCTCGAAGATCCAGAACGCTACCGCGCCATGGGATTGGAGTTTCCGGAACGTTAGGCACGCGGTGCCCGCGCAGGCCGACCATTTAATCGCCACGATCCATTCACTGGTCATTCAGTAGCTCGAGAGCTATTGACGGTCTATTCGTGCGGCCGCGATTCGGCGGTGAACGCAGAAAGCTATCGGGGAAGGCGAATGAGGAACCTACGTCCCGCCATTGTCGCTGTTCTGCTTGCCTCGTCTTCTCTCGTGGCGCCGCTGAACTCCGCGTTCGCTCAAACTTGCGCATGTGGCGGAGGAGGAGGCGGAGGCGGCTACGCCATTCAGGCGGAGGAACCGCCGCCGCCCATGCCGGTTTACGATCAGCCGCCGATCCCCGAGCCGGGGTATCTCTGGACGCCGGGCTATTGGTCCTACAACGGGGTGGATTATTATTGGGTGCCAGGAACATGGGTCGAGCCGCCGCAGCCCGGCGTGCTCTGGACGCCGGGATATTGGGCCTTCGTCGCCGGCGCCTACGTATTCAACCGAGGCTATTGGGCGCCGCACGTCGGCTTTTACGGCGGAATTTCTTATGGCTTTGGCTATAGCGGTTCCGGCTATCAGGGCGGCCGTTGGGACAAGGGGGTCTTCTTCTACAACCGCTCCGTCAACAACGTCACGAACGTCCACATCCCGAACGTCTACAACGAGACCGTCGTAAACAACGCGACCAACAATCGCGCCAGCTTCAATGGCGGCGAAGGGGGAATTGCTGCGAAGCCGACCGAGGAGGAAGAGCTGGCGGCGAAGGAACCGCACGTGAAGCGCACCGCTCAGCAAATCGAGAACACGCGCGCGGCGAGCATGAACGCCGGTTCCTTCGTGTCTACCAATCATGGGAGGCCGACGGTCGCCGCGACGCCCCGGCCCGGAGTTCTGAAGGGCCCCGGCGTCGTCAAGGCCAAAGTCGCCGGCACGTCCGAAACGACGGCTCCTGGCACGGAACTGAAGCCGAAGGAGGAGACGACGCCGACCAAGGAGCCGCCGACCAAGCTGGAGAAGCCCGCCGTCGAGACCAAGCCGAAGTCGGAGAAGCCGGCCGCAGAGACCAAGCCGGAGCGGGAGAAGCCGGCCGTGGAGACCAAGCCGGAGCGGGAGAAGCAAGAAAAGCCGGCTCTGGAGTCTAAGCCGGAGCGGGAGAAGCCGGAGAAGCCGGCCGTCGAGTCCAAGCCGAAGCTGGAGAGGCAGGAGAAGCCGGCCACGGAGACCAAGCCGGAGCGGGAGAAGCCGGAGAAGCCGGCCATGGAGACCAAGCCGGTGCGGGAGAAGCCGGTCGCGGCCAAACCCGAGCATGGGGCGAAGAAGCCTGAATGCGGACATCCGGGCGAGCCGGCCTGCAAGTAAGGCCATCGCTCGCGAAGGTCTAAGCGAGTCAGCGCTCCGACTTGTCGGCCGCGCTCTGCGACCGAATGTGCGCTTCCTCAATGACTTCGTAGTGTTGCACGCTCGCATCGAAATCGAGCAGCGCGGCTGCCGCGGCACGTTCGACGACCGCCTTCGAGATGTCGCTCCCGGCGAAGCCTCGGATCGCCTCGATCGACTGCCATCGCGTCAGGACCAAAAACTCGATCCGATTTCCGAGCTGACGGCGGCTCAAATGCGCGCCCAGAAATCCCGGGAGTTGAAGCAATTCGGGCAAGACGCTCGCTCGAAAGTGCTCGGGGTAGGCCTCTCCACTCGCCGTCGCCGCCCGGCCGCGCCATTCGCGTATGATCACTTTCGAACCTCCCGGTCTTCGGAGCGATTATCGCTGGTCGGCGGCGAGCGGACGCCGAGGCCGATCAACAAGGTTCCGGTCAGGGCTTCGATGGCGCGGCGAACAGCCGGCAGTCGCAGACGATCCTCCAGCTTGGCGAGGACGACGGCATAGAGGACCAGCCATGAGAAGGTCATTACTGCGAAGACTATCCCAGCAGCATGAACCCCGCGACCGAGGCTCCGCCGGGGACGACAAACTGCGGCAGTAGGCTGGCGAAGAAGATGGCCATCTTCGGATTACCGAGATCGCTGACCAGACCCTGCCGAAAGGCCGCCCATCGCGACAGGCGCCGCTTCACGTCCGGGAGGATCAAAGGCTCCGGGGTGGTCGGCCTCGCGGCCTCCCGCAACGCCCGGATGCCGAGGTAGACCACGTAGGCGGCCCCGACATATTTGACGGCCAGGACAGGAACAGCGGCGCGGAAGCGACCAGGAGAGCGACGATACCCAGGCTTGTCGCGAAAGCCCAAATCGTCTGTCCGCTCGCAATTCCGAGGGCCGCGAACACTCCGCCGCCGCGACCGCCGAAAAGCGTGTTTCGGATGGTGATAGCCGTATCCGGACCCGGAGTGACAATGACGATCAGAGACACCCGGAGGAATGCCAGGAACGTACTCATGGGATGGCTCCATTCCTCTCGATTGGCCGCCTCGAGATCAACTCCTATCTCCTGGATCCCTTTATGACGAGCTCTGATTCGATGAACCCCGACCGGCCCGCGGTGGCGAAGCGGGAGGGTGGCCTGAAAGCCGTCGCAGCCGCGATGCGGCCGAGCCGCTAACCCGCCGGGGCGCGTGCCCGTCGCGTGCTCGCCGTCAAGGTGCGAAGGCGCTGCTGCGCTCGCGCCGAGGTCTCCCAGGTGGCGACCGCGCCGGGCTCGGGACGGCACACCTCGAGCGCTGAAACGGTCGGAGTCGATTTTTTTGTTGGAATTTTCCTTCTGAGAAAACGAATTCATGCTGGTATTTTCGGGTGACCCATTTAGCCTTCAGATTGCGGGGTTGACGCATGCTTGGCAACGACAGCGTTCAGATAGCGGCAACGAGCTGCGCGGCGGCGCAAGCTCGCGCGCATACAACTACGCGACAGAGTGTCGCGAGCGAGGCGCCGAGAGGCGTAGCCGCTTCCGGCCATGGCCGGACGCCGGTCGCGTGGAGGAGGGGATCGGGTTGCCGCCGCATGGAAAATTGTCCGCCTTGCAAAGCCTTGAAAACTCATAAAATGCGAAAGGAATCTCGTTTTTGAGCGAGAACTCCATTCTTTCCTTCCCTCGCCAGGAGCTAGCCATGTTCGAAGTCGAAATCCGAGCCCTGAACGCTTCGCCTGAAACCATTGCGATGCTGAGCGAAATCCTCGTCGAGACCGTCGCGAACGGCGGATCGGTAAGCTTCATGCATCCGCTGGACCCCGGATCGGCGAGAGCCTTCTGGGCGAACGCGCTGGCGGCGGCCGAGCGCGGCGAGCGGATCGTTGTCGGCGCTTATGACGGCGCGGTACTGGTCGGCGCCATCAGTCTGCTGCTGGATTGCCCGCCCAACCAGCCGCATCGCGCCGAGATCGCCAAGATGATGACGCGCGTCAGCCATCGCGGCCGAGGCGTCGCGACGGCCCTTTTGCACGCCGCCGAAGCGCTTGCTGTCGCGCGGGGACGCACCTTGCTGACCCTAGATACCGCGACCGAACAGGGCGCCTCGGTTCTCTATGAGAGGCTGGGGTTCACCTTCGCGGGAGAAATCCCCGACTATGCGCTGAAGCCGTACGGCGGGCTGACCGGCACAAGGCTCTATTGGAAGCGGATCGGCGGCGCCGCAGTTGTAGACGCGGACGCCGACCGCAGGCGCTCGAGCGCCTCGTCGCTTCAGGATCGCGGCGCGTAACGGCGCAGCAAGGGATCGGCGGCCGCACTTGAAAGCGAGCTCGAAGCAACGTAAGGGCGCGCCGGGCCCTGCGGAGTTGCACGAAATCCCATGACTTCCGTCGCCGTCGCCGATGACGGAAGCGAACACCGCCGTCTCGGCCTCGCCGCCGCTTGGCTCGCTCCCACGCCCCGCAATCTCGCCTTTTGGGGCGCCCTCGTCTTCATTGTTTCGCTGGGCGCGTTCTTGTGGGGAATCGAGGCGGCGCCGGATCTTTATTTCGACGAGACCTGGTACGTGCCGACCGCCCGGACCTGGCTCCAGTCGGGCCAGATGCTGCACCAGGAGCATCCTCCGCTCGCGAAACTGTTGATCGGCGTGAGCCTCTGGCTGTTCGGCGACAATCCCTTGGGATGGCGGGCGATGAGCGCGCTGTTCGGCGCGATCACGATGGTCGCGATGGGACTGTGGTCGTTCGCGCTGCTCGCAGATCTGCGCCAGGCGCTATGGACGTGCGCCATAACCTTCTTCGACGCGATCGTCTTCGTGCAGGCGCGAATCGCGATGCTCGACATATTTTTGATGGCGTTCTGCGTAGCTGCGCTCGCCTTCTTCACGTTGAGCATGAAGGGCGTGGGCGCCCCCTGTCGCATCCGAGCCTATCCTTTGGCGATGGGCGCCAATCTCGGCTTCGCCAGCGCCTGTAAACTGTCGGGCTTCTTCCTCTGGTTCGGGTTGCTCGCGACGGTCGGGCTGATCGGGTTGCTGCGGCTCTGGCGCGTACGGTTTGACGATCCGCGTCGAAGCGATTTCTATGCGCCCGAGGGCCCGCCCGCATGGACGCCTTTCAACGCGCTGCTGGGCTTCGTGGTCGCGCCCTTCCTCGCCTATTTTCTGACCTACGCGCCACAAATGTTTCACGAAGGCACGGTCTTCGAGTTCGTTGCATCGCACCGCAGGATGGCCGACATTCTCTCCGGCCACTCCCCCGATCATCCCTATATGAGTCTCTGGTACACATGGCCGGCCTTGTGGCGGCCGGTCTGGTATCTCTTCCTCGTCAAGGGCGGCAGCGCCTCGCTCTGGACGGCCGCCAATCCAGCCGCCGCGGTCGTCGGCCTCGCCAACCCTGTGGTCGTATACGCCGGCGAGGCGGCGATTCTCCTGGCGCTGTTTCGGTTCGTCGCGCGGCGCGAGCGGGACGCGCTGATCGTCGTCGTCGGCTTTTTCTCGCAGTTTCTGCCCTGGATGGCCAATCCGAAAGGGCTGGAATTTTCCTATTATTATTTTCCCTCCGTTCTTTGTCTGGGCCCCGCTCTGGCGCTGGCGTTCTTCCGCGGGCGTGGGCGGTGGCGGGCTGCGGCGGCGCTCGGGTTTCTCGTAGCTGCGGGCCTGAGTTTCGTCTACTTTCTGCCGGTGCTCGCCGCCGGCGTCGGCGTCGGTCCAGCCGCCTTCACGGAGCGCGTGTGGCTGCCGTCCTGGCGCTGAGCGGGATGCTTGCCATCGCCGGGCAAATCGCGCCATGGCTGCCTTCGTCCATGATCCCTCCCGCCTCCGCACAATCGAACTCCCAGACGCGGCAGATCGCGCGCGGCGATCCCGCCTTCGCGCGCGTGACGGCGGCGCTTTTCCTCGGAGCTTTCACGACCTTCGCGCTGCTTTACAGCGTGCAGCCCTTGATGCCCGTATTCGCCAGGGACTTCGACGTGTCGCCGGCCGCCGCGAGCCTTTCGCTCTCGCTCGCGACCCTGACCATGGCGCCCGCGCTGATCGTCGCCGGCTCCGCCTCGGAAGTTTGGGGACGCAAGCATCTGATGGTCGCCTCGCTCGCCGCGTCCTCGATGGCGACGTTGATCGCCTCCATGGCGGGGGATTGGACGATCCTGCTCGTGCTGCGCGCGTTGACGGGTCTGGCGCTCTCTGGATTGCCAGCGGTCGCGATGGCCTATCTCGCCGACGAAATGGCGCCCGCCGCCCTCGGCCTGGCGATGGGGCTGTATATCGCGGGCACCACGCTCGGCGGCATGGCCTCGCGGCTCGGAGCGTCCGCTCTCGCGGACTATTGGAACTGGCGCGCCGCGATCGCCGCCACCGGCTTCGTGGGCCTGCTCGGCGCCGCCTTCCTCGCCTACGCGTTGCCGCGCGAGCGCGCTTTCGCCGCCGGAACCCCCGACATGCGTTGCCTGGCGCGGGCGCTCGCGAGGCACTTTGCCGATCCGGGTCTGCGCTTGCTGTTCGCGGAGGGCTTCCTCGTGATGGGGTCGCTCGTCTGCACTTATAACTATATCGGCTTCAGGTTGGCGGCGCCGCCGTTCTCGCTCAGCCAGACGACGATCGGCTTCGTCTTCGCGCTCTATCTCGTCGGCGCGGCGAGCTCAGCCTTGATGGGCGAACTCGCGGGAAGGCTGGGACGCCGGCGCGTGATCTGGATCGCAGCTATGATCGAACTCGCCGGCGTCGCCGTGACCCTGCCGGACAATCTCGGCGCCGTCATCGGGGGCGTCGCGCTGATCACCTGGGGTTTCTTCGGCGTCCATTCGGTCGCCTCGAGCTGGGTCGGATTGCGCGCGCCGACCGGCCGCGCCCAGGCGACTGCGCTCTATCTGTTCTTCTATTACCTCGGATCGAGCGTGGCGGGATCGGCGGGCGGCTGGTTCTTCGCGCGCTGGGCGTGGCCCGGGGTCGCCGGGCTGCTCGGCGCCCTGGTCGGGTGTGCGTTGCTCGTCGCCTTGCTGCTTTCCAAAGTCCCGCCGCCGCGCCATCTTCAGGTCCTCTGAAGGAGCGGCGGGATGGAATGGCGCGACGAAGGCATCGTGATCGGCCTTCGCCGTCACGGCGAAACCTCCTCGATCGTCGAAGCGATGACGCGCGCGCATGGCCGCCACATGGGGCTCGTGCGCGGGGGCCGCTCCCCCCGTCTCGGCGCCGCGTTGCAACCCGGCAATTCCCTCGGCCTCGTGTGGCGCGCGCGGCTCGATGAACATCTGGGGGCCTTTCGCGTGGAGCCGCTCAGCCTCAGGGCGGGGCGGCTGCTGTCGAGCGCGCTGGCGCTCGCGGGCCTCGGTTATCTCGGCGCGCTGCTGCGGCTGCTGCCGGAACGGGATCCGCACGAGGGGCTGTTCGATGCATTGAGCGTGATCGTCGATCATCTCGACGATCCCTCGCTGGCGCCGGCGCTGGTGGCGCGGTTCGAGGCGCGGATACTTTCGGAGAGCGGCTATGCGCTCGATCTCGAGGCCTGCGCGGCGACCGGCGCGCGCGAGGATCTCGTCTATGT
>JBAQGU010000014.1:0-27562 GCA_049287975.1 Roseiarcus sp. | reverse complement strand
TCGGCGATCAGTCTGCCCGTCGTCGCGGCTTGCGTGAGACCGAGATGGCCGTGACCGCAGGCGTACAGGATATTTCGCTGGCGGGGCGAGCGTCCGATGATGGGCAGGCTATCGGGGGTCGCCGGACGATGGCCCATCCAAGCGACGCCGCCTTCCGGACGCAAGCCCGGCAGATAAAGCCGCGCGAGCGCCAGCAGCGCGTCGGAACGTCGAAAATTCGGAGGCGCCTCGAGGCCCGCGAATTCGGCGCCGCCGCCGATGCGAAGCCCGGACGCCAGCGGCGTCGCGACGAACTTGCGCTCCGCGAAGATGATTTCCCTCGACAGCGCGACGCCGGACGCCGGGAGCGTCGTGTTGTAGCCCCGTTCGGACTCGATGAAAGCCCGATCGCCGATGCGCTTCGCCAGTCGCGTCGACCAGGCGCCCGCCGCCACCACGCATGCCTCGAAGGGGGCGCGCCCGCGCGAGGTCACAACGTTCGCCCCTTCGAAGTCGACCGCCTCGCCGACGACGATCGCAGCCCCTCGGCTGCGCGCCCAATCGCGCAGCGCGGCTACGATGCGCTGGGGATCGGAGACGTGTGACCATGTCGGCAACTCGATCGCGCATTTGACGCGCGGCCCCAGCGCGGGCTCCTTCGCTCGGGCTTCGTCGCCGGCGATGCGCTCGAAGGCTATGCCCAACCTCGCGCGCAAATCCCATTCCGCTCGATCGCGCGCGAGCCCTTCCTCGCTCTCGTAGACGCAGAGGGCGCCGACGCTGTGCAGATCGCCGGCGAGGCCGATCGCATGCAGCATCGGCGTGAGATCGTCGTAGGTGCGTGCGTTGAGCGCCGCGAGCGCCCTCGCGCCGGCTTCGACGAAGCGAGGCCTTCCCGCACGCAGAAAGCGATACAGCCAGGGCAGCAATTCCGGCAAATGGCCGGGGCGAATCGAGAGCGGGCCGAGCGGATCGATCAGCCACCCCGGCACGCGCGCCCACAAACCGGGATGCGACGCCGGAACGACCTCGGGGACCGCGATGCCGCCCGCGTTGCCGTGCGAAGCCCTGTCGCCCTCGGGATCGCGATCAAGAATCGTGACGCGATGCCCGTCCTGCAGAAGATGATAGGCGCAAGCCAGACCGACGATTCCGGCGCCCACGACCACGACCTCGGTCATAGTCTCGGCCCCCGCAGCGAAGCCGGCCGTCAACCGACTCGCTTGCGTCGCGCCAGCTCGGCCTTCGTCCGCTCGATGATCGCGGCCACGCGCTCGCGCTCCGCGCCCGTCAGGATCAGCCGGGGCGCGCGCAGATGCTCGGACGCGCCGTACGTCAGATGCTCCGCGAACTTGATATATTGAACCAGCTTCACCTGCGTATCGAGATGAAACGCGTCGATCATGATCTTGTAGAGCGCGCGAGCCCGCTCGAACTGGCCTCGGCCGCACAGGTTGAACAGTTCGACGCATTCGTGCGGCCAGGCGTTGGTCATGCCGGACACCCAGCCCGTCGCGCCCGCCGCCACGCTCTCGAGAACGAAGTCGTCGATGCCGCAGAACACCAGGAACCGATCGCCGCAGCGCTTCTGAATGTCGGTGACGCGGCGAACGTCGTAGGATTCCTCCTTGATGCAGACGACGTTTTCGATATCGGACATCTCTTCCAGCAGTTCCGGCGTGACGTCGAGCCGATAGGCGACCGGATTGTTGTAGATCATCAAGCCCAGGGAGGGCGCCGCCGCGACGATCGCCTTGAAATAGCCGATCGTCTCGCGCGGATCGGTCTTGTAGGTGAGGGCGGGGAAAATCATCAGGCCGTCGATGCCGAGGCCTTCGCAACGTCGGGCCCAGGCGACGGCGTCCCGCGTCGTGTTCTCCGCGAGGCCCGACAAGAGCGGGACGCGGCCCGCGACGACCTCCTTCGCCGCCCGCACGATGTTTTCCTTCTCCGCGGCCGTCATCATGCCGTTCTCGCCGAGCATGCCAAGCACGACGACGCCGTTCACGCCGGCTTCGATGGCCCGCGCGAGGCTCGCCTGCGTCGCCTCCAGATCGAGGCTCTGGTCGGCCCGAATCTTGGTCGTCACTGCGGGAAATACGCCGGACCAGTTCACCATGACGTTTTGCCCTCCTGCCATCCCGCATTATCGCATAGCATAGAGAGGGAACAGCTTGCAGGGATTGTCACGCATTACGCCGCCCATCAGCCGGGAAGGCCCACGGCGACGGGATCTGTCATCCCGTGAAAGCGGGGGATCCAGCCGTGGGGCCACGACGAAGCGGCGACGTGAGCCGGGCTCTCGTTGAGAGCGGGGAAGGCGGCAAGCCTTGTATCATCGTGCCTTGTAGCATCGTGGTATTCTGGATGCTCGCGTTCGCGAGCATGACACATGTTGGGCGCCGCCTTACTCCGCCGCCTCGCGCAATGAGGCGCGCATCGTCGTCCGCAGATCGTCGATCAGCACCCGCTTTCCCGCGCGCTCGACGTGCCAGAATGTCCAGCCGTTGCAGGCGGGAAGCCCTTGCGCGAGCGCGCCGATCTTGTGGATCGAACCGATCGCCGGGCCGAGGGTGAGTGCGCCATCGATGCGAACGAGGGCGGCATGGCGTCCATTTCCGTCGACGAGCCGCTCGCCGGCGCGCACCAGTCCCGCCTCGATCACGCTGGAGAACGCGACGCGCGGCTCGCTGCGGCGCGTCGGCATCGGCGCGACTGTCTCGAGGGCCAGCGGTTCGACCGTGTCGATTCGTGCGCGGGCGACGGCGGCGTAGTGCGAATTGCGCTCGACGCCGATGTAATGACGACGCAGGCGGCGGGCGACCGCGCCGGTCGTGCCCGAGCCGAAGAACGGGTCGAGCACGAGGTCGTCGGGATGCGAGGCGGCAAGCAGGATCCGCTGCAAGAGCGCCTCGGGCTTCTGCGTCGGATGCGTCTTGCGTCCGTTCGTGTCCTTCAGCCGCTCGGCGCCGGTGCAAATCGGGAAATACCAATCCGAGCGGGCCTGGCTGTCCTCGTTGCCCGCCTTCAGGGCCTCGTAGTTGAAAGTATAGCCCTTGGCGTCAGCCGAACGCGCCGCCCAGATCAGCGTTTCGTGCGCGTTGGTGAAACGGCGGCCGCGGAAATTGGGCATCGGATTGGCCTTGCGCCAGACGATGTCGTTCAAAATCCAGAAGCCCAGGTCCTGCAGGATCGCGCCGACGCGGAAGATGTTGTGATAGGAGCCGATCACGACGATCGTCGCATCTCGCTTCATGACCCGCCGCGCGGCCGTCAGCCAGTTCCGCGTGAACGAGTCGTAGGTTGTGAAATCGGCGAATTTGTCCCAATCGTCGTCCACGCCGTCGACGACGCTCTGGTCGGGGCGCGAGAGCAAACCCTCCCACTGCAGGGTGTAGGGCGGATCGGCGAACACGAGGTCCACGCAAGCGCCGGGGAGCTTATCGAGTTCTGCGACGCAATCGCCGACGATGATCTTGTCGCGGGGCGGCGAGAACATCGTGTCGGGGCGGCGGGCCGCGGCGCTTCCAGTACGAGAAACCTGAAGCTGGGCGGGGAGGCCGGACGCCCCGGCACGTGAACTACGCATGCACGCAACCACTCGAACGCTACGATCGACGATACGCCGCCGACGCTTCCCATATGTCTCTGATTAGGTAAAAGGCGCGTTAGCTCGCTCCACAGGCCGGTGTCTCGTTTTCGCACGGGTCGTCACGTGCTGAAACCGGAATAAAATCAACGAATTCTAAAGAATTTCATTGTAGTCGCGCTCGCCGAGCCCGGTTTCTGAGCGCCGCCCGAGCTGAACAGACTCGGTCGGCGATCGCCTCTACAACAGATCGTCGGTGTCGGGTTCCAACGCCTTGGGGTGGAACGAGCGTCGATGAAGAGGTGACGGACCCCAGCGCACGAGCGCCTCGATGTGCGCGCGCGTGGCGTAGCCGACATGGCTGGCGAACCCATATTGGGGATAATGGACGTGGAGGCGCGTCATCAGGGCATCGCGCGCCACTTTGGCGACTATCGAGGCGGCGGCGATAGACAGCGAAAGCCCGTCGCCGCCGACCAGCGCCTGAGCCGGACAGCAGAGCCCGTCGGGCACCTCGCGACCATCTATCAGCGCGAAATCGGGTGGCAGGGCGAGAGCGCTCAACGCGCGCGCCATCGCGCGCAACGTAGCCATCCGAATGTTGAAGGCGTCGACCTCGCGCGCGCTCGCGAAGGCGATGGCGACGCCCAGCGCCTTGTCGAGAATGGATCGGCTGAGCTCTTCGCGGCACGCGGCGCTCAGCGTCTTCGAATCCTGCACCCCCTCCGGCAAATCGTGGGGATCGAGGATGACGGCGGCGACTGCGACCGGGCCCGCGAGCGGACCGCGTCCGACCTCGTCGACGCCGGCGACCCAACGCGCCCCCCGCCCGAGGCGTTCGCGCTCGAAGTCGAAATGGGGACCAGGTTCTTTTTCTTTCAGGCGAGTGGTCCCTTGCGCAAGCGCGCGACGTCGAAGGCGTGGACATCGCGCAACAAGTCGATGAAGGCGTCCGCGGCGTTGTCGGCGCAGACCTCGCCCTTGGCCGCGGTGGCGTTGGCGGCGTCACCGACCGCGCCCCCTTCGTGCAAATCGCTCGACATCCAGCCGAACCCGATCGGTTGGGTCACGCGGAGGTGCTTGAACTCCTGCTCGATGGAAATCGCCGCGCTGACGAAATCCCGCGCCTCGCCCATCCGCACCGTGCCGGGCCTGAAGGCGAGCATCAGCGACGTCTCCGCGTCGCCGCCATGTATGCCATGAGCGCGCTCGCGCGCCGAGAACAGCCCTTCGGGAAGTCCAAGCCGATGCCAGGCCGCATCGACCGCGAGCATGCGGTGACGCACCCGCAATTCGCGCACGACCGCATCGATCACCGGAACGTTGCCGCCGTGCGAATTCATGAAGATCAGTTTGCGGCATCCCGTCCGCGCTACGCTGTCGCCGATTTCGGTCCAGGCGCGGGTGACCGTCTCCAGCGAGAACGTCAGCGTGCCGGGAAATTCGATGTGCTCGTTCGACTTGCCGATCGTCTGGACCGGCAGGATGAGCGCGGGAAGATCGTCGGGGATTCGCGGCACGGCGCGCGCGAGATAGCCCTCGTTGATGAACGTATCGACGCCGACCGGCAGGTGCGGCCCATGCTGCTCGATCGCCGCCACCGGCAGCACCGCGACGACCTTGCTCATGTCCGCGGCGGCGAAATCGCGCCAACTCATCTCGGCCCAATATTTCGTTGGAAGCATTCGCTTCTTCTCCGTGGCGTCAGGGCTCGCGGACGGCGATGGCCTCGATTTCGATCTTGAATTCAGGGCGCGCGAACCCTTGCACGATCATCAATGTCGAAGCGGGCGCCGGGGCGCCTACAAATTCATCCCGCACTTTCATGTATCCGCTCAAATATTCGGCGGCGCTGACGTAGGCATTGATCCGCACGATGTCGGCGAGCGACATTCCGGCCTCGCCCAGGATCGCCGAGATCGATCGAAAACACAGGCGCGCCTGGGCCTCGACGGCGTCGGGAACTACGCCGTCTCGCCCGATGCCCAATTGCCCCGAGCAAAAGATGAGCCGAGCGCCCGGAGCGACTTCGACGCCGTGTGCGTAGTTGGCGAAGGGCGGATGGATGGAACTCGGATTCAGCGTGCGCATCGGATCCCGGTTCCGACAGAGCCTTCCTGCCTGCGTTACCCCTTGCCAGGCGTCGAGGCAAGATCGACAATGGCGCGCATGTTGCAAGCCCTGGCGCAGCAACTCAGGGTCGGGAGCAGTTGATGAAACTCGGTGGCGATTGGCTTTCCGCAGGGCTTTGCCTGGCGGCCGGTCTGAGTATAACCTCGTTCGCGCTCGCGGCGGACAAGGTTTCTTTTGGCACCAATTGGCTCGCCGAGGCCGAACACGGCGGATATTATCAGGCGGTGGTCGACGGCACCTACGCCAAATACGGGCTCGACGTAACAATCGTGCCTGGCGGCCCGCAAGCGAACAACGGTTTGCTGCTTGCAGCCGGTAAGCTCGATTTCTATATGGGCGGAAACCTATTGTTGTCCTTCGACGCTGTAGCCCAGAACATCCCGATAGTCGTCGTCGCCGCTCACTTTCAGAAAGATCCGCAGATCGTCATGTCGCATCCCGGCGTCGGCCTCGATAAATGGAGCGACCTGCCCAGAGCGACCGCATTCATAGGCAAGGAAGGGTTGGCTTCGTTTTATCAGTGGATGAGGACGGCCTACGGATTCAAAGAAGAAAACGTCAAACCCTATACCTTCAATCCTCAACCGTTCATTGCGGACAAGAATTCAATCCAACAGGGTTACGTGACCTCAGAGCCGTTCGCCGTGGAGCGCGAGGGGCACTTCAAGCCGAACATCTTCCTGCTCGCAGATCAGGGCTACGGCACGTACGCAACGACGATCGAGACGCGCGCCGACGTGGTCGCCAAGAAACCCGACCTTGTGCAGCGCTTCGTCGACGCCTCGACGATCGGCTGGTACCACTATCTCTATGGCGACAATTCGCAGGCGAATGTGTTGATCAAGAAAGACAATCCGGAGATGACCGACGAGCAGATCGCGTTTTCGATCGGCAAGATCAAGGAATATGGGCTCGCCGATTCGGGCGACACTCTGAAGCTCGGCATCGGCGCGATGACAGATGAACGGATCAAATCGTTCTATGATTCGATGGTCAAGGCAGGCGTCGTGGCGCCCGGTCTAGACTACAAGAAGGGCTATACACTGGAATTCGTCGACAAAGGCGTCGGCCTCGATCTGCGCCCGAAGTGACTGGGGGCCGCCCGATCGAAGAAAGGAACGCGTCGCGCACATGACACTGGCGATTCCCACTTTCTCGAAGGAGTCTGGCCTCCCGCTGTCGCCCGCTCATACCGACGTGCTGGTCCGGCTCGAGTCCGTCGGGAAGTGCTTCGCCAACGGCGTCGTGGCCTTGACGGGCGTCAACCTGGAGGTGCGGCGCGGCGAATTCCTTTCGCTCCTCGGGCCGTCAGGCTGCGGCAAGTCGACGATCCTGCGGCTGCTTTCCTCGCTCACGTCGGCGACCGACGGCGGGATCAACTGGCTGCAGGAGAACCCGGAACTCGGCTTCGTCTTTCAGGAGCCGACGCTGATGCCGTGGGCCAACGTGTTCGACAACGTCTGGCTGCCCTTGCGACTCACGGGCGTCTCGCGCAACTCCGCGCGCCCCCGCGTCGAGGAAGCCCTGGCGAATGTCGGCCTCACAGGGTTTGAGAAGGCCTACCCCCGAGAATTGTCGGGCGGGATGAAAATGCGGGTTTCGATCGCGCGCGCGCTGGTGATGCGTCCGGCCGTCCTGCTGATGGACGAGCCTTTCGCCGCGCTCGACGAAATCACCCGCAGCAAGCTCAACGACGATCTGGTCGCGCTCAAATGTGCGCTCGGCGCCACGGTCGTGTTCGTGACGCATTCGGTGTACGAGAGCGTCTATCTGTCGGATCGGATCGTCGTCATGGCGCCGCGACCCGGCCGCGTTGTCGCGGAAATCATGGTGCCCTCGCCGCTGCCCCGCGGTGAGGATTTCCGCCTGTGCGCCGAATATGCCGAGAAGTGCCGCGCGACTTCGTTCGCCCTACACGAAGCCATGGCGCTGGACGGAGCCGCCGACGCCAGACTTCGAGGAGGCGCGAAATCGTGAATCGCGACAAGCTGCTGCAATATGCGTTGCCGGGCGGCGCGCTGCTCGCCGCTGTTTTCGCTTGGGAAGCGGTGGTTCGCATCTATGACATTCAGCCCGTCATTCTGCCTTCGCCCAGCCTGATCGTGGCGACTTTGATCAAGGACTGGCGAACCCTGCTGGGCTCGCTCGAAGTCACGCTCTCCATCACATTCGAGGCGCTGGCCGCGGCGACTATTGGCGGCTTTCTGCTCGCGCTCGTGTTCGCGCAGTCGCGTGTGATCGAACGCGCGTTTTTTCCGTTCGCCGTCATCATGCAGGTGACCCCGATCATCTCCATTGCGCCGCTGCTGCTGGTCTATCTGACATCGGGTGAGGCGGTGCTGGTTTGCGCGTTTCTGGTCGCTTTCTTCCCGATACTCGCAAATACCGCGCTCGGCCTGTCCTCGGTGGACCATAACCTCGTCGATCTCTTTCAGCTCTACCGCGCCTCGCGCTGGCGGCAATTGCTGTGGCTGCGCATTCCCGCGTCGCTGCCCTATTTCCTTGGCGGCCTGCGCATCGGCGGCGGCCTGGCGCTCGTCGGCGCCATCGTCGCTGAGATCGCGGCGGGATCCGCGGGCCAAGGCGCGGGTCTCGCGTTTCGCATCGTCGAATCGGGTTACCGGCTCAACATTCCGCGCATGTTTGCGGCGCTGCTGCTGATCTCGGTCACGGGCATCGCGATCTTCGTCACCCTCAGCGCGTTCTCGCATCTGTTGCTGCATCGCTGGCACGACAGCGCGCGGACCCGCGGGACGTGAGTTCGGCGTTCGCGATTGCAAAGATGCGACGCTATGTCGTGGGCGCAGCGCATGTCCTGCGCGCGCACGCGCCGTCCGTCGTTGCGCCGGCGAACCGTGACGGATTGATCCGGGTCGACATACTGATCGATCAGGGCCGGATCGCCGCCATGGCGCCCAGCGGCCTCGGCTCCTTCGGCGACGCCCCGCGCCTGGCGTTGGCGGGCGGGATTGTTCTGCCGCTGTTCGTCGACGCGCATACCCACCTCGACAAGGGCAACATCTGGCCTCGCGCCGCCAATCCGACGGGAGTCTTCGAGCGGGCGCTCGCGACCGTGATCGAAGATCGAGCCGCGCATTGGACCACTGCCGACGTCGCCGCGCGGATGGAGTTCAGCCTGCGCGCCGCCTATGCGCACGGCGCCTCCACGATTCGCACCCATATCGACAGCGTCGGTCCGCAAACCCGGATCAGCTGGCCGGTTCTAGCGGAGGCGCGGGAGCGCTGGCGCGGCAAGATCGAGCTGCAAGCCTCACCCCTCTTCATCATCGATTTGGCGCTCGACCCCGCGCACATGGCCGACGTGGAGGCTATGGTCGGCGAGCACGGATCAGGAATTCTCGGCGCGGCGACCCCGATCGGGATGCGCGTGCGCGAAGGTCTGGAAGTTGTCTTCGGCCTCGCCGAGCGCAAGGGCTGGGACCTCGATTTCCATGTCGACGAAACTGCCGATCCGGCGGCGCGCTCGCTGGGCGTCATCGCGGAGATGGCTCTTGCGCGCAAATTTCAGGGGCGGATTCTCGTCGGCCATTGCTGTTCGCTCACGCGGCAGGACGATGACGAGATGCGGCGTACGATCGACACGGTCGCGCGGGCCGGAATCAGCGTCGTATCCTTGCCGATGTGCAATATGTTCCTGCAGGACAGGCATGCCGGCCGCACGCCGCGTTGGCGCGGGGTGACCGCGTTGCACGAATTGCGGGCGGCGGGCGTAAACGTCATGATCGCGAGCGACAACACGCGCGATCCGTTCTATGCCTATGGCGATCTCGACATGATGGAAGTCTGGCGCGAGGGGGTACGGATATTGCACCTCGATTATCCCGTCGCCGATTGGGCGGGCGTCGTGTTCGACGCTCCTGCGCGCGCCATCGGCGTCGAAGCGCCCGTCTTTCGAGTCGGCGCCCCCGCCGACATGATTTTGACCCGCGCCCGGGACTTCACCGAGTTGTTCGCGCGCCCGCAATCGGACCGCGCGGTGCTGCGCGCCGGAGTGGAGCTCGCCGCGCGATCGCCCGACTATTCCGAACTCGACGCGCTGGAAGGCTTGGGCAGATGAATGGCGCTTACGACATCGCCGGGTTGCGCCGCCGTATCGGCGCCATCCGAACCGAGGACAATCCGGTTCTGGTCAAGCAAAAGAGTCGCGACTTCTACTGGTATTCGCCGGTTCTGAAGCGCGAACTCGACGCGGTGACGGCCGATATCGTGGTCTCGCCGACGACCGAAACAGAAGTCGCGGAGGTTCTCGCGGCGGCCTCTGAACTCGGAATTCCCGTCACTCCAAGGGGCAGCGGCACCGGCAATTACGGGCAGGCGATGCCGCTGACCGGCGGCGTCCTGCTGAATCTGGCGGATATGAACCGGGTCCGGTCGATCCATCCGGGCCGGGTCGTCTGCGAGCCCGGCGCCATCCTCGCCGACGTCGACAAGGCGACGGCGGCGAGCGGGCAGGAACTTCGGATGTTTCCCTCGACGCGCGGGACCGCTTCCGTCGCCGGCTTCGTCGCCGGCGGTTCGGGCGGGGTAGGTTCGATCACGTGGGGGGGCTTGCGCGATTTCGGCAACGTGCTGCGGCTGCGCGTCCTGACGATGGAGGCGAGCCCGCGCGCGCTCGAACTGACCGGGGAAGATCTCCACAAGGCCGTGCACGCCTATGGCACCAACGGAATCATCACCGAAGTCGAAATGCCGTTGACCGCAGCCTATGATTGGGCCGACGTGATCGTGGGCTTCGACGCGTTCGATGCTGCGTTGCGCTATGCGATGGCGCTCAGCGAGCAAGACGGTCTGCTGAAGAAGCTCGTAACCGTCGTCGCGAGCCCCGCGCCCCACGATTTTTTCTTGCGCCATCGCTCACTGATCCCCAAGGGCAAGAGCGTCGTCATCCTCATGATCGCGCCGCACGCCCTCGACGCCTTCTATGCGTTCACCCGGCCTTTTCGCGGCGCCGAGATGCTGCTGGATTCGAGCCGCGCCGCCGCGGAAACGTTGAAGGGGCTGCCGCCGAATTACGAGCTGACCTGGAATCACACAACCTTACGCGGCTTGCGCGTCGACTCCACGATCACCTATCTGCAAACGCGCTATGCCGATCCCGACTGCGTGGGGCGGATCAAGCGCATTCACGATCATTTCGGCGACGAGGCGATCGGCCACGTCGAATTCATTCGCTTCAAGGGCAAGATCGGCTGCGCCGGCCTGCCGATGGTGCGTTTCACCAACGAGGCGAGGCTACAAGAGCTGATCGCCGAACACGAATCGATGGGCGCGACGATCTTCAACCCGCATCGCTACACGCTCGAAGAGGGCGGGATGAAGCAGACCGACGCGGTGCAACTCGCGTTCAAGCGCGAAACGGACCCTCACGGCCTGCTCAATCCCGGCAAGATGATCGCCTGGGAAGATCCGAACTTCGATTTCGCCGCCGGCAAGAATTTTCTGTTCCCCGGCCTCGAGGCGCGGGCGCTCGCGGCGCAGGGCTGAGGTCCCCTTCACTTCGAAACCAACGGCGGGCTCGCGACGTTGTCGCATCATGGCCCCCTCTCCCGCTTGCGGGAGAGGGTTGGCCTGAGGGCATGCGGAGTAACCGCAACGGGCCCTCATCCGGCGCTTCGCGCCACCTTCTCCCGCAAGCGGGGGAAGAAGGGCGCTTCAGGAGGAAACATTCGTGCGGATCTTCGTCTTGTTCGCCCATCCGGTGGAGACCAGTTTCAATGCCGCGATTCACGCCAAATTGGTCGCCACCCTGCGCTCGCGCGGGCATGAGATCGACGACTGCGACCTCAACGCGGAAGGCTTCGATCCCGTGTTGAACAGACAGGACCGGCTCGAATATCACACGGTCGGCGTCAACCGCGCGCGTGTCGCCCCGTATGTCGACCGCCTGCTCGCCGCCGAGGCGTTGGTGCTCTCATATCCGGTCTGGAATATGGGATTTCCCGCGATCCTGAAGGGTTTTCTGGATAGGGTATTTCTGCCTGGCGTCAGCTTCGACTTGAAGGACGACGGCACCTACACGCCGACTTTGCACAATATCAAGCGGCTCGGCGCCGCCTGCACGTATGGCGGGGGGCGCTTGCTTTCGATGTACCTCGGCGATCCGCCGCGACAGGTCGTCAAGCGCGTCCTCCGCGCCCTTTGTGCGCCGGGCGCGCCGTGTAACTATGTTGCGCATTACGACATGAACCACACCAAGCCGGAACGGCGTGCTGCGTTCCTTGAGGAGGTCGAAGCGAGATTTAAGACGTGGTGAGGGGTTCGGAGACGACACCAGTCATACCCGTCGAGTGCGCAAGCATGCGAGCATGACACGGATGTAAGCCCTGGCGTAGTGTTGGCAGCTATCGACTCGAGGCCTCCCTTCCCCTCCCGGCCGGCCCGCGCTAAAGCGATCACCCTTCCGCCAACCGATTGCCCCATGACCTCTCCCAACCCCGTCGCGCGCCGGCGCACTTTCGCGATCATTTCGCATCCGGACGCCGGCAAGACGACGCTCACCGAAAAAATTCTGCTGTTCGGCGGCGCCATCCAGCTTGCCGGCGAAGTGCGCGCCAAGGCCAATCGGCGGCAGACGCGCTCCGACTGGATGGGCATAGAGCGCGAGCGCGGCATATCGGTCGTCACTTCGGTGATGACGTTCGAATATGCCGATTGCGTCTTCAACCTTTTAGACACGCCCGGCCACGAGGACTTCTCCGAAGACACCTATCGCACGCTGACGGCGGTCGATTCGGCGGTGATGGTGATCGATGCGGCCAAGGGCATCGAGGCGCGCACTCGAAAACTGTTCGAGGTCTGTCGTCTGCGCGACATTCCGATCGTCACCTTCATCAACAAGATGGACCGCGAGACGCGCGACCCCTTCGACCTGCTCGATGAAATCGAAAAGACGCTGGCGCTCGACACGGCGCCTTTGAGCTGGACGATCGGGCGCGGCCGTTCGCTCGCCGGCGCTTACGACATGAGGCGCAAGACGTTTCGAGCGCTCGGCAAGGATGCCGCGGACATCGTCGCCTCCGGCCCCGACGACCCCTCCATCGGCGCGCTGCTGCCAGAGCACGAACGAGCGGCCGCGATCGAGGAAATGATGCTCGCAGTCGAGGGCTGCCGCTCGTTCGATAAACAGGCCTTCCTGGAGGGGCATCTGACCCCGGTGCTGTTTGGCAGCGCGCTAAAGGATTTTGGCGTACGCGACCTCATCGACGCGATGGCGGAATTCGCTCCGCCGCCGCGCGCGCAGGCTGCGTCGACGCGCACCGTCAACGCGGACGAGCCGAAGTTGACCGGCTTCGTCTTCAAGATCCAGGCGAACATGGACCCGAATCACCGCGATCGCATTGCCTTCATGCGGGTCTGCTCGGGCAGGCTGCAACGCGGCATGCGCGCAAAGCTCGTTCGCACCGGCAAGTCGATCACGCTTTCGGCGCCACAGTTCTTTTTCGCGCAGGATCGTTCGCTGGCGGAAGAGGCTTTTGCGGGCGACGTCGTCGGCATTCCCAATCACGGGTTGCTGCGTATCGGCGACACCATGACCGAAGGCGAGGAGATCGTGTTTCGCGGCGTGCCCAGCTTCGCCCCGGAAATCCTGCGGCGCGTAAAGCTCGCAGATGCGATGAAGGCGAAAAAGCTGCGCGAGGCGTTGCAGCAGATGGCCGAGGAAGGGGTTGTGCAGGTGTTCCTGCCGCATGATGGCGCCAGCGCTATCGTCGGCGTCGTCGGGGCGTTGCAACTCGATGTGCTGACCGAACGGCTCAGCGCCGAATACGGCCTTCCCGTTTCGTTCGAGCAAAGCCGGTTCGAGGTCTGCCGATGGGTCAGCAGCGATGATCGCGTCGAACTCGACAAATTCGTCTCGGCCTATCCCTCATCGATAGCCGCCGATCTCGACGGCTCGCCGGTGTTCATGGCGAGTTCGGCGTTCAATCTACGTTACGAACAGGAGCGCTGGCCGAAGATCGCGTTCACCGACGTGAAGGATTATCAGAAGTCGAAGGGGACTTGATCCCTCGCTGCTCCTCGCTGGAAAGGGACGCGGCCGGCATCGCCTTCCCCGGGCATCCGATTTTGGTTGGCGTCATTTTCGCTTTTACGTTCGCGCATGCGCGAACGCCATCTCCAGCGCGGCTCGCAGTTCATCTTCGCTGAGCGCCGCGAGCGTCGCGAGGGTCCAGCCCTTGCGGCCCCATGCGTTGGCGATGGGCGCGAAGGCTTCCGGGGCCAACAGGCATTTGAACTCCTGTTCGTCGGGCGACAACTTCAGGTTGGCCGACGCGCCGTCGGGCGCGAGCGTCGCGAAGGTGATGCGCGCCTTGAACGCTCGACGATCGAAATGCGGATATTCCACTACGTCTGGCAAGGCGAGTGCGAGCCTGACAAAGTCCGCCGCGTTCGCCATCCGCGCTCCTCATCGCGCGGGTCTATCGGAAGGCGAATCGCCGCGGTCTGCCTCCTGTCGCGCTTCATCATTCCGGGCGACAACTTTGCGGCGCACACATGCGATCTTGAAGTATTCGCCATCCTTGGGTCGGATCGCAGTCCGCGCCATCATTTCCTGGGCGCCGAGGCCGCACATGAGTTCATTCGCTGCCTGAGGTCCGAGCGCCACATCGATCGCGGTGCGTCGATCGCAATCAGCAGGCTCAGTCGAGGCCGCGCACAGGTAGATAAAAACGACGAAAGGGGTCATGACGGTTTCCAAGCGGCGGGGACTGCCCACACCTGGCTCGCGCCGAACCGCAAGCCGGCGCGCCAGACCACATGACCGTTTCCCCTAGCTAGGCAGAACGCGATAAACTAATGACACACGGCGGGAATACCGCAAGTAAAGCAAATACCGGGCCACGTACTTACACCGAAAGCCGTTTCCGTACCTCCGTCTCCACCATATCCTTCCGATCGCCCGCCAGCACGACCGCGCCGCGGTCCATGACGGCGTAATCGTCCGCGATATCGCGCGCCCATTCGAAATACTGCTCGACGACGACAATCGCCATCTCACCCTTCTGCCTGAGATAGATGATCGCGCGGCCGATGTCGCGGATGATCGAGGGCTGGATCCCCTCGGTCGGCTCGTCGAGCACGAGCAGCTTGGGTCGAGTGACGAGGGCGCGGGCGATGGCGAGTTGCTGCTGCTGGCCGCCGGAGAGATCGCCGCCACGCCGGCCCATCATTTCGCTCAAGACGGGAAACAGGCTGAATATCTCGTCGTCGAACACACGTTTCTCGCGCGGTTGGGTGGCGAAACCCGTCATCAGGTTCTCGCGCACGGTCAGCAGCGGAAATATTTCGCGCCCTTGCGGGACATAGCCGATTCCGCGTTGCGCGCGGAGATAGGCGGGCAATGCCTTGATGTCCTCGTCCATCCATCGGATCGCGCCGGAGGCGATCGGCTGATGGCCGCAAATAGCGCGCAGCAGCGACGACTTGCCGACGCCGTTGCGTCCCAACACGCACATGATCCGGCCGATTTGCGCCTTCAGCGAGACAGACCGTAGCGCCTGCGCGGCGCCGTAAAAGAGATCGATCGATTCGACGCTGAGCATTGGCTATCGCCCGAGGTAGACTTCAATGACGCGTTCGTCCGCGCTGACCTGATCGAGCGAACCCTCGGCGAGCACAGACCCTTCGTGCAGCACGGTGACCTTGACGCCGAGTTCACGAACGAACGCCATGTCATGCTCCACCACGACGACGGAATGGTCTTTCGCAATCCGCTTCAGCAACTCCGCGGTTTCCGCGGTTTCCGAATCGGTCATGCCGGCGACCGGTTCGTCGACGAGCAGAAGCTTCGGATCCTGCGCGAGCAGCATGCCGATCTCGAGCCATTGCTTCTGGCCATGCGACAGGGAGCCGGCGAGGCGGCCGCGCTCGTCGCGCAGCCTGATTGTCGAAAGTATGCGCTCGATCGTCTCCTGTTCCTGTTTCGCGGCGCCGCCGAACAGGGTGGCGAACACCGCACGGGGCGCCTTGGCCGCGAGCAATATGTTGTCGGCAACCGTGTGGTTCTCGAACACCGTCGGCTTTTGGAACTTACGGCCGACGCCGAGCTGGGCGATTTCCGTCTCGTCCAGCTTTGTCAGATCATGGCGGCCCTCGAAGTAGACGTCGCCGGTATCCGGCCGCGTCTTTCCGGTGATCACGTCCATCATCGTTGTCTTACCGGCGCCGTTCGGGCCGATGATCGCGCGCATTTCACCCGGCGCCAGAACCAGCGAAAGGCCCCGCAGCGCCTTGTAGCCGTCGAACGAGACAGCCACGCCGTCGAGGTAGAGCAAGGAAGTGGTGAGCGACCCGTTTTCCGTCTCGCTCATTGCACGGCCTCCTGCGCCCGCGCCTCGGTGGAAGCGGGCGTTTCCGGCGTGAGCGGCGCTCGAGGCGCGCGCCTCGTCAGCGCCAGACCCAATATGCCCCTGGGCAGGAACAACGTGACCAGGACGAACAGGCCGCCCAGCCCGAACAGCCAATATTCGGGAAATGCGCCGGTGAAATATGTCTTGGCGAAATTGACCACGAGGGCGCCGAGCGCCGCGCCCACGAGCGTGCCTCGTCCTCCGACGGCCACCCAGATGACCGCTTCGATCGAATTGGCCGGGTCGAACTCGCTCGGGTTGATGATGCCGACCTGCGGAACGTAGAGGGCGCCCGCGATGCCGGCGATCACCGCCGAGACTACCCAGACGAACAGCTTGTAATTCTCTACGCGATAGCCGAGGAAGCGGACGCGGCTCTCGGCGTCGCGAACCGCGATCAGCGCCTTGCCGTATTTGGAACTCACGATCGCCTTGCCAACCACGAAAGCGAGCGCCAGCGTCAGCGCCGTAATCGAAAACAGCGTCGCGCGGGTCTCGTCGCTCTGCACGTTGAAACCGACGATGTCTTTGAAATCGGTCAAGCCGTTGTTGCCGCCAAAACCGAAGTCGTTGCGGAAAAAGGCGAGCTTTAGCGCGTAGGTCAGCGCCTGCGTGATGATCGAGAGATAGACGCCCGTGACCCGGGAGCGAAACGCGAACCAGCCGAACGCGAACGCCAGCAGGCCGGGAACGAGCACGACCATGAGTCCGGCATAGGCGAACGAATTGAACCCCCACCATGGAACGGGCAATTCATGCCAATTCAGGAACACCATGAAATCTGGGAGCAGCGGGTTTGCGTAGACGCCGCGCGTGCCGATCTGACGCATCAGATACATGCCCATCGCGTAGCCGCCCAACGCAAAGAACGCGCCGTGTCCGAGGGACAGGATGCCGCAATACCCCCAGACCAGATCCAGCGCCAGAGCCAGAATCGCGTAGCAGACGTATTTCCCCAGCAGCGCCACGAGATAGGGCGGCATCGCGAACGCGGAGTCCTTCGGAACAGCCAGCGTCAGTATCGGCACCAGGATCGCGAAACCGATCGTGAGGACGAGAAAAGCATGGCCGAATCGGTCGAGGCGTGAAGTCGACATCGTCAGGCCTCGACCGCCCGGCCCTTGAGCGCGAACAAGCCGCGGGGCCGTTTCTGAATGAAGAGGATGATGAAGACGAGCAGGAGAATCTTACCGAGCACCGCGCCGATCACCGGTTCGAGCAGCTTGTTCGCCAACCCGAGGGTGAGCGCGCCGAGCAGCGTGCCCCAGAGATTGCCGACGCCGCCGAGGACCACGACCATGAAGCTGTCGATGATGTAGCCCTGCCCGAGATTGGGGGAGACGTTGTCGATCTGAGAGAGCGCCACTCCGGCGATGCCCGCGATGCCCGAACCCAGACCGAACGCGAGCATGTCGATCCGGCCGGTTGAAATGCCCATTGAGGACGCCATGCGCCGGTTCTGGGTGACGGCGCGCATGCGCAAGCCGAACGACGTCGCGCGCAACACAAACTGCAACGCGACAAAGACCAATATGGCGAGGGCGACGATCCATAGACGACCCGCGGTAATCGAAAGGCCGCCCCATTGCACCGAACCCGACATGAAATCCGGCGCTGTGACCTCTTTGTTGTTGGCGCCGAAGATCGTGCGCACCGTCTGCTGCAAGATCAGCGAAACGCCCCAGGTCGCGAGCAGCGTTTCCAGCGGCCGTCCGTAGAGATACCGGATGATCAGACGCTCGATCAGCACCCCCACTGCTCCGGCCACCAGGAAGGCCAGCGGCAATGCGATAGCAAGCGACCATTGGTAAAGCGATGGCGGCAACAGGCTCTGCACCACGAAAGTGGCGTAGGCCCCGAGCATCACCATTTCGCCGTGCGCCATGTTGATGACGCCCATCACGCCGAAGGTGATCGCCAAGCCGATCGCGGCGAGCAGCAGCACCGACGAAGCGGAGACGCCGTACACCAGATTCTGAACGACATTCCAGATCGCGAGTCGGGTCTTGATCGAGGCGAGCGCGGCCGCGGCGGCGGCCTTGATTTCCGGCGAATCCGTTTTGGCGGCGACCTCATCGATGAGGCCCTGGGCGTCCTCGTCGCCTCGGGCTTTGAGGGTTTCGATGGCGGCGACGCGATCCACGGTCGGAGCGGATGTATCCGACGCCAAAATCGCCGCCTTGGCTTGTCGCAGCGCCTCTGCCGCGCGGGGATCGGTCTCTTTCGCGAGCGCCGCCTCGACGGCCTTCAGCGCCTTGGAGTCCCGCGACTTGAAGACCGCATCCGCCGCTGCGACTCGCTTGGAAGGTTCGGGATTGGCGAGCGTGAGCGCGCCTAGCGCCGCTGCGATCGCGCTTCGAAGAGGGTTGTTGACGCGCACCTTCTTGAAACCGCTGGCGTCGACGCCCGTGAGTTTTTCACCGGTTCTGGCGTTGATCACCTCGCCCGAGGTGGCGCGATAGACCAGGATATGGCCGACCGGATCGATCAGCAGACGGTTGTCGCCCAAGGCCTCGAGTATCGGCGCCGCGCTGGGCGAACCGCTGGCGGCCAGTTCGGCGACCGCCGCCGCGGTCTGCGGAAACTTGTCTTCGAGGAATTTCGCCAGGGTGTCATCGAGTGCGTCGGCGCGCGCCAATGTCGCGCAACATACAAAAGCGAGAATGGCGAGCAATCGAACGAACATGGCGGCTGCGTCTCTCTCGGCCGGCGGCGAATGAAACAGCCCCCTCTCCTGCACGCGAGAGAGGGGGCGGGAGGCGCTCGCGGGCGCTTGGTTCGACGGGGCTAAATCAGCCGCCGCACTTTCCTGTCTTGACGTTCAGATTGCCGCAGGAGAGCGGCTTGCGCCAGTCGGCGATGAGATCGCGCGAGCCCTCGAGGTAGGGCGACCATTCCTCGGCGACGACGGTGCCGGGCGTCTGCCAGACCGTGTTGATGAGGCCGTTCTCCTGGATTTCGCCGATGTAGACGGGTTTCGTGATGTGATGGTTCGGCATCATCGTCGCGAGGCCGCCGGTGAGGTTCGGCACAGCCACGCCGATCATGGCGTCGATGACCGCATCCGGTTCAAAGCTTCCCGCCTTCTCGACCGCTTTCACCCACATGCTGAACCCGATGACATGCGCCTCCATCGGATCATTGAAAGTGCGCTTCGGGTTCTTGGTGAACGCGCGCCACTTTTCTATGAATTCCTTGTTTTCAGGCGTGTCGATCGTCTGGAAATAGTTCCAGGCGGCGAGATGCCCAACCAGCGGCTTCGCATCGAGGCCGGCGAGTTCTTCTTCTCCGACCGAGAACGCGACGACGGGAATGTCGGTCGCCTTGATGCCCTTGTTGCCGAGTTCCTTGTAGAACGGGACGTTGGCGTCGCCGTTGATCGTGGACACGACCGCGGTCTTCTTACCCGCGGAGCCAAACGCTTTGATCTTGGAGACTTCGGTCTGCCAGTCGGAGAAGCCGAACGGCGTATAGTTGACCATCACGTCTTCGTCTGGAACCCCCTTCGACTTGAGGTAGGCGGCGAGGATCTTGTTGGTCGTTCGGGGATAGACGTAGTCGGTGCCCTCGAGCACCCAACGCTTCACCGAACCGCCGTCTTGGCTCATGAGATAGTCGACGGCGGGGATCGCTTGCTGGTTGGGAGCCGCACCAGTATAGAATACATTCCGCTGCGATTCTTCGCCTTCGTACTGCACGGGATAGAACAGAATCGAGTCGAGTTCCTTGAATACCGGCAGCACCGATTTACGCGAAACCGAGGTCCAGCAGCCGAACACGACCGAGACTTTATCCTTGGCAATCAGTTCTTTGGCCTTTTCGGCGAAGAGCGGCCAGTTGGAGGCGGGATCGACGACGACAGCCTCGAGCTTCTTGCCGAGAACACCGCCCTTCTTGTTCTGCTCGTCGATGAGCATCAACATGACGTCCTTCAGCGTAGTCTCGCTGATGGCCATGGTGCCGGAAAGCGAGTGGAGAATGCCGATCTTGATCGTATCCTCGGCCCGAGCGACCATTGCGCTCAGCGCAACTGCGCCCCCGACCAGAGCGCCGGCCGCGCGCAACATAAAGCGTCTAGAAACTGACATAGTCGACCCATCCTATCTTCGCAGAGGCAAGCCGGCGCGCGGATGCGTTCCGGTTCGGACGAATCGGGGTCGCAAGCGTCATGCCAGAGGATGGGCTCGGCGTTCGTACGTTTGCGCGAGCCGATTCGCGTTAGCTTGACTACGAATTAGGCGCCAGTGGTCAGCGTGGCGCGTGTTTAGCCAAACGCGCGCTGCGGGTTGTGAGTGCGCTCGGCCGCGACGCCCGCTTACTCGATCTTTTCGTCGGGATAGACGCCCCACAGCACGACTTGAGCTATGTAACCCTTGAATCCGTTGCCGTCGACGAAACACCAGGTTCCGTCGCAACTGCGAACGTTCGCGATAACTCCCGACTGCAGCGATGCGGAGACCTCCGCGCCTGCCGCGGGCCTCACGAATATTTTGAAATTCTCTCCCTTCTTGCCCGGCGCCACCAGCGCGGTCCTTCGCCCCGACAATAGGGTATGGAGCACCCAGCCCTCCGCGCCTTCGGAATCGCGAACCTTGCGCCAAATTTCAAATTCGCCGGTAATTTCCACGGGCAATCCAGCGCGTTGAAATACCCATTTGGTGGCGTGATCCTTCGAGGGTCCCTCGCGCAGATTCACGCGATCCGTCTTCAGGCTGGCGTAGCGCGGCAACGGCAGGGCGGTCACCGAGCCGAGCGGATCGGCGAGCACCGGGCCGGCCAAGCCGCTCCAGAAGACGCAAGCTCCGACGGCCGCCACGCCCATTCGCCAGGCGTCCGGTTGCATTCGGTCCACAAAAAAGGCGAACAGTTTCATTCCCGCACCCCACCCGACGAAGCCCCACCCGTCGTCCTTGTCTTTGCCTCGCCATCTGCTAGAGAGGCCGCGACAGCGCGCCGACCACGGTGGGGCCTTGGATCTCGCCGGACAGATCTGCGGCGCACGTAGTTAACGGGGCGTTAAGCCCTCTGATCTGACGGGCGAAAATGGTTAAAGTCGGGCCATCGGCTTTGAGGCTCCGCAATACCAACGGGGGCGTCGCCCATGTCTAAGAAAAAACCCTATGTCGTCGTTACGCGCAGGCTCCCGGAACTCATCGAAACGCGAATGCGCGAACTTTTCGACGCCCATTTGAATCTCGATGACGAGCCGATGTCGGAAGCCGAAATCGGCAAGGCGATGCGGGAGGCCGACGTACTGGTTCCCACGATCACCGACCCCATCAACGCCCATTTGATCGCCCAAGCCGGCGAGCAAATGAAGCTGATCGCAAACTTCGGCAACGGCGTCGACCATATCGATGTCACCTCGGCCTTACGGCGCGGCATCACCGTCACGAATACGCCTGGCGTCCTTACCGAGGATACGGCCGACATGACGATGGCGTTGATTCTATCGACCGCGCGCCGACTCGCCGAGGGCGCAAGGATAATTCCCGAAGGCCGTTGGACTGGCTGGTCGCCGACGTGGATGTTGGGGCGTCGCATTACCGGCAAGAGGCTGGGCATCGTCGGCATGGGCCGCATAGGTCAGGCGCTGGCGCGACGCGCGCGCGCCTTCGGCCTGTCGATCCATTATCACAATCGTCGCCGCGCGGCTGCGCAGATCGAAGAGGCATTGGAAGCAACCTATTGGGACTCGCTGGATCAGATGCTCGCGCGGATGGACTTCGTCTCGGTCAACTGTCCGCACACCCCGGCAACCTATCATTTGTTGTCGGCGCGACGCCTGAAATATCTTCGTCCCGAGGCTATCCTCATCAACACCGCGCGCGGTGAAATCGTCGATGAAAATGCGTTGACCCGAATGCTGGAAGCAGACGAAATCGCCGGCGCGGGCCTCGATGTGTTCGAGCACGCCCCGGCCGTTTCTGACAAACTGATCGCGCTGGCAAAGTCGGGAAAGGTCACCTTGTTGCCTCACATGGGCTCGGCCACCCACGAGGGCCGCGGCGATATGGGCGAGAAGGTGATCCTCAACATTAAAACCTTCGTCGATGGCCACCGCCCTCCGGACCGGGTGCTGCCGAGCATGTTGTAGCTGTCGGACGGCACTCGGGTTCCAGCGCGACGACGTGCCCGGCCCGGAAGGTCGTCCGAGCCTTGCGATTTAATAATCTATTTATTTCGTATAATTTTATCCGATGATTTTAGGCTCCTGGGGTAAAGAGGATATTTTTAATTGCGAAAGTTTGTTTGAATCATCTGCTAACCCTTCGACTCTCTCATTCGCCGCAATCCACATGGACCGAGGCAATCTTTCTTCACCGCCAAAACTCCGACGCCACCTTCGAGCCACTGGGAACAGTTAAGGATTTGTTAACCATTTCAAGCTTTTCGGCCAGAGTTATGATGTGGAAAAAAGTCGTGACCCCCAGAGTTGTCCCGGGCGAGAAAAGCGGACGGGCCAAATGCGTCCTCGGCGCTGACCGTGGACAGCTTCGCTCCGAAAGCGATGCCGCAATTCCTCCGTTATTGGGATGGCTCGAGTTGTGCACCTCTGTCCACCGAGCATCGCGCTGGTTATAAGCGTCGCTCGCTCGTCGGAGGCCAAGCATGGGGCGCAGCTATTTTCATCTTCATCTCGTCTCCGATTCGACGGGCGAGACCCTGATTGCGGCTTCGCGCGCCGCGGCGGCCCAGTACCAGGGCGTCGCCTCGATCGAGCATGTGTATCCCCTCGTGCGGACGCCTTCGCAGCTCGATCGAATCATCGTCGAAATCGAAAACGCTCCGGGGATTGTCTTGTTCACCCTCGTCGATCCCGATCTGTCGCAGCGCCTGGAGGCGAGCTGCGAGGCTTCGGGCTCGCCGTGCCTCTCGGTGCTCGGCCCCATACTGACGCTCTTCAAGTCCTATCTCGGCCAGAGCTCCACGCCGCGAGCCGGCGCGCAGCACATGTTGAACGCGGACTATTTCAAGCGCATCGACGCCTTGAACTTCACCATGTTGAACGATGATGGGCAATTACCTGAGAACCTCGAGCACGCGGATATCGTGCTTCTCGGCGTGAGCCGCACTTCGAAGACGCCTACCAGCATCTATCTCGCCAATCGCGGCTACAAGACAGCCAATGTACCCGTCGTCCCGTACGTCCCGCTGCCATGCGGACTCGAGATTCTTCGCCGCCCCCTGATCGTAGGTCTGATCGCCTCGGCGGAAAGGATCGTTCAAATTCGGCAAAATCGCCTTCTCTCGTTGAATGCGCACTCACAAACAGAGTATGTCGACAGAGTCGCGGTCGCGGAGGAAATTGCCTCCTCGCGCCGGCTGTTCGCCGAAAAAGGCTGGCCGACAATAGACGTGACCCGCCGCTCTATCGAAGAGACGGCGGCGGCGATCCTCGACCTGTTCCGCGAGCACCGTTTGAAGTTCATCACTCAGGCCTGAACAAGAATCTCGAATGCCGAGCGCCCCGATATTGTGGAACTCAGGTTATAGGTTGATCCTCGCATCCAGGAGCGAAGCCCGTCGCCATCTGCTCGCCAGCGCCGGAATACCTTTCGAAATCGAAATAGCCGAGATTGATGAACGGGCGATCGAGGATGCTTTTCTCGGCCGGGGCGGCGCGGCGGAGAAGTTGCCGGGTTTCCTAGCGCAGGCCAAAGCCGTCGACGTCAGTCGTCGCCATCCCGAAGCATTCTGTGTCGGGGCCGACCAGGTCCTTACCCTCGACGGCAGGATATTCCATAAAGCGGAGACAATCCAGGACGCCGCAACTCACCTTGCAAGACTGTCGGGCCGAACCCATCGCCTGACGTCGGCTCTTGCGATCGCGAAGGGCGGCCGACTGGAGCATGAGGCCGAAGATCATGCCGATATGACCATGCGATCTCTCAGCGCCGCGCAGATCGATCTTTATCTCCGTTTCGTCGGAGAAATCGCCCTGACGAGCGTCGGGGCCTATCAGGTTGAGAAATTTGGCGTGCATCTCATGGAGGAAATTCGAGGCGATCACGCGACCATCCTCGGATTGCCGATCCTCGCGCTGCTTTCCTGGTTGCGGCGCGAAGGGGCGCTCGAGCTATGACCGATTCGCCGCGCCCACGTGCGTGCGTGACGGGTTGGCCAGTTGCTCACTCTCGCTCGCCGCTCATCCATGGGCATTGGCTACGGACTTACGGCATCGAGGGAAGCTACGAACGAGTCGCGACGCCGCCGGGCGAATTCAAACGCTTCGCGGCAACCATCGGGGTTGGCGGCCTGCGGGGCGCAAATGTCACCGTACCCCACAAGTTGGCGGCGTTCGCGGAGTGCGACCGGCGGACCAGCGTCGCGCAGGCCATGGGCGCGGTCAATACGCTCTGGCGCGAGGGCGACATCCTTTGGGGAGACAATACCGATGCAGGGGGATTTCTAGGTAGCCTGGACGAGGAGGCTCCAGGCTGGCGCCAAGAGGTTTATTCAGCCGTGATTCTGGGCGCGGGCGGCGCATCCCGCGCCGTCGTTTACGGGTTGCTCTCCGCGGGGCTGCAACGAATAACGATCATAAATCGATCGATCGAACGAGCGGAGGCGGTGGCAGAGGCGTTCGGGTCGAGACTTTTCGTTTCGGCCTGGAGCGAGGCTTCCAACAGGCTAGGGGATGCCGATATTCTGGTCAATACGACATCGCTCGGCATGAACGGCCAGGATCAGCTGAGAATCGACATCTCCAATTTGAAAGCAGACGCGATCGTCGCGGACCTCGTCTACGTTCCCTTGGAGACCTTGCTCATCCGGGACGCCCGACGCCTGGGGCATCGAACGGTGGGGGGTCTCGGCATGCTGTTGCACCAGGCCGCGCCCGGCTTTGAACGGTGGTTCGGAATTTGCCCGTCCGTCACACCCGCGCTGCGCAGGTTGGTCGAAGCCGATATCCTCGGGCACGGGGCAAGGTCCTCGTGATTATCGTGGGTCTGACCGGCTCGATCGCCATGGGAAAATCCACCATAGCACGAATGTTCGCCCAATTGGGATGTTCGGTGTTCGACGCAGACAGCGCCGTGCGCGACTTTTATGGAGCGGAAGGCGCCGGTCTGGTCGAATCGGTCTTTCCCGGCGTCGTCGTCGACGGCGTCGTCAATCGCGAGCGACTTGCGGCCCGCGCGCTGGGCGAAGCCGATGCGATGGCCCGCCTCGAGGCCCTCGTGCATCCGGCCGTCGCGCTGCGGCAAGCCCGCTTTCTGGAATATGCGCGGGGCCTCGGCCGACGCGTAGCGTTCTGCGACATCCCGCTATTGTTTGAAACGGGTGGGGACGGGGCCTTTGATCTCGTCGTCGTGGTCAGCGCCAGAGCGGAGGTCCAGCGCGCTCGGGCGCTCGCGCGCGAGGGCGCCAACCGCGCGAAATTCGAAGCGATAATATCGCGCCAGATGTCGGATGCCGAGAAGCGTCGCCGCGCGCATGTTGTGATCGACACCAACGGACCCCTGGACGAATCGCGCGTGCAAGCCGAAAGTCTGGTGCGGGCGATTTCGGCGTTGCCCGGCCGGGGGATTCGCAATGCGTGAAATCGTTCTCGACACCGAAACGACGGGTCTCGACCCCGCGAAGGGCGATCGGTTGGTGGAGATCGGTGCGATCGAGATCGTGAACCAAATCATGACGGGCGCCAACTTTCACGTGTTGATAAATCCTGAGCGCGAGGTTCCGGAGGATGCATTCCGGATTCATGGCCACTCGAGCGCCTCGTTGCGCGACAAGCCACCCTTTTCCGTCATCGTCGATGAATTCCTCGAGTTTATCGGTCAGGATCGGCTGATTATTCACAACGCTGAATTCGACGTCCGCTTCCTCAACGCGGAACTGATTCTCGCCGAGCGTCCCATGATACCCTTCGAGCGTGTGATCGATACGCTCGCGCTCGCGCGGAGCAGGCATCCGGGAGCCCCCAACAATCTCGACGCGCTTTGCGACCGTTATCGGATCGATCGATCTCGCCGGGTGAAACACGGCGCCTTGCTCGACGCGGAGATACTGGTCGACGTTTATGTGGAACTCACCGGCGGGCGGCAAAAATCGCTATTGCTGTCCTGCGCGGAAAAACCGCTTCGCCAGGCGATCATCGTGCCCGGGCTTCACAGGACGCGGGCGACCCCGATGCCCTCGCGCATCGGTGAAATCGAGAGGCGCGTACATCGCGAGCATGTGGCCATGCTCGGCGAAAGTGCGATCTGGACTCGATATGCCGATCTCCGATAGCAGGGACGATCGGAGCTCGCGGCGACTTTCGAGCAATCGGGTTCCGGTCGCGATCGACTGACCGAGGACTGCAAGATAGACTGGAGAGCTCATGAACGATGCCGCGAGCAACCAGACGTCGTCCATGACGGCTGGGCTAGTCCTTCCGATTCACGTCGCAGGGCATGGCGTACTTCCTGGAGCCGCCGCGACGTCCGAGGGCTTGGTTCCCCTCGCCAAGGCTCCCAAGGCGATCATCACGGCAATCGAGATCACACGTCATCGCCTGCATTTCGATCCACCGTTTCATGCGAGTTGGGACACCAAGCCGCGCACCTTCTGGGACGCGGCGATCGTGCAGGTTCACACCGACCTCGGGGTGACCGGCGTCGGCTCCGGCGACATGATGCTCGGCTTTGCGGGCCACGAACATCTCTTTGTCGGCCAGGACGCGCTCGCTATCGAGCGGCACTGGCGCATTCTCAACAACATCAGTTTTCATTGGGGGCGCTGCTGGCCGCTCGACCTCGCGCTGTGGGACCTCGCCGGCAAGATCACGAGGCAGCCGTGCTGGAAATTGATCGGCGGCTTGTCGAACACGATAAGAGCGTATGCCTCGTCTGGCACGCTGCGCGGCCCCGAGGCTCTCGCGGACGCCGCTGAACGTTACATCGTGCATGGGTTCGGGGCGCTGAAAATTCGCTTTCATCGCGGCGACTGGCGCGCCGACATCAAGGCGCTGGAGACCGTACGTGCGCGTGTGGGCGACAGGCTCGAGTTGATGGTGGATTGTAATCAGGGCTGGCGCATGTCGTGGGACGCCTACGCGCCGTGGTCGCTGAAGGACGCAATTCAGGTCGCGCGCGAGTTGGAGCGGCTCGGCGTCTATTGGATGGAGGAGCCGCTGCACCGCGGCGATCGCGCGGGCATGCGCAAATTGCGCGAAAGCGTCGACCTGCGCATCGCGGGTGGCGAGATGACCAGGGAACTCTATGAGTTCCGCGATCTGATCGTCGAGGGCTGTCTCGACGTACTGCAGCCGGACGCCGCGCTGGTGGGCGGCCTGACAGGTCTGCGTCGCGTCGCTCTGATGGCGCAGGAGCACAATCTCGTCTTCACCCCGCACACCTGGACGAATGGCATGGGTGTCGTCGCCAATGCGCATCTGGCCGCGGGTTTGTGCGACGCGCATTTCCTTGAATTTCCTTACGATCCCCCCGAATGGGATGTGGACCGACGCGATTACATGATGACCGAGCCCTTGCGGGTGAGC
>JBAQGU010000013.1:0-3314 GCA_049287975.1 Roseiarcus sp. | reverse complement strand
GACCACGATGCAACTCGCCGAGCGGGGAACCCGGTTGTCGAATCAGCTGTGGCTGCGCGAGATCCGCAAGCTGAGCCCGAGCGGTCGCCAGACCGCGATTCTCAGCACCGATTACCAGACTTCGGCGCGGCGTTTGGCTCCGGCCATGTTCGCCCGATGGTCTCAGGAAAACTTCTTCTGTTGCTGGAGGACATCACTGCGTGGCAAGGCCTCGATAATGGCCTCATCGACGCTCTGGTGCTCGACGCCGCCACGCGCCTGGATGTGTGCCCCCTCATCTCGGTCGTCGGAGTGACGCCCGACTACTACAATCCCCTGCAGAAGAACTATAAAGATCGGATCACCCACGAGGTCCAACTCGGGGAGTTCGGCAGTAGCGCCGAGGCCGTAACTCTTCGCCAAAGCCGCGACCGCCTTGCCTTCTCAGGCCGATATCTGAACGCCACCCGAGCGGGCAAGGACGCCCTTATCGCTTGGCGGTCGACGATCCGGCAAGACCGCGACGCCCCGCCGCCCAATCCTTGTCTGAGTTGTCCTGAGCGACCGGCCTGCCACGCGGTGTTTGGCGAAGTGAACGACATGGGTCTGTTCCCGTTCACGCCGCGAGCGTTGGACAGTCTCTTCCACGCCCTGAAGACCGACGACAAGGGCCAGACCCATCGAACGCCCAGAGGGCTGCTACAGAATGTCCTCGGTCCTACGCTTCGCAATCCAGCCATGTTGGATGAGGCGCGGTATCCAGGACCGGACATTGAAACAGAAAAGTTCGACGAACGCGCCGGCCTACTAGGCGGCCCGATGCGAGCCTTAGTCGCCGCGAGCGAGCCCGACCCGGAGCGGCGGGAGCGATTCCGCCGCACGTTCGTGTACTGGGGAGACCCAAGCCAACCGGACACGACACTTGGCGCGGATGGCATTAAACGCCTCGCCGAAGTGCCGGAGCCCCTATTCCAGTCCTTCCAGTTGCCGTGGCTTGGCGACACCGAACTTCTCCCAGAAACCGCGCGGCGAGATCCAGCGACGGAGAGCGAGCAACCGCTCCAGCCCAGCCGAGCAAAGACGCCAGCCGAAGTGGAAACCGCCCCACAGCGGCCGGTCACCCCCCCTGAGAGCCCAACCTCGCCCTCGCCCGAGGCCTGCGACTCCTCATCAAGCGCCGCAGACGCCCTCGGCGGCGCCGCGATCGACGGCTGCCACCAAGACCAAACTCCAACGCCTCCAAGGTCATGTGGCCGAGGCGCGGAACGGCAGCCCCGACATCAAAGAAGCGCCGCTCTGGAACGAGGTGCTTTTCGAAATTCTCAAAAGTCTTGATCCGCGAAGCCTAGACCTCGATCGCGGCACCTGGAGCAGCCTCTTCACCGCGAACACTGTTCAAGTCGCCGGCTCGTCCCAAGTACGCAGTTATACTTTCGCCGCCCCTCGCGAGCCTTGGCTGTACGACGGGCTTGAGGCTTACTGCGCCCCAGCGGAGACACGGAAACAAGTCAAGAGTACCATCGTCGTCGGCTTGCGTTCATGGTGGGTCGCCTGGGTGAACTCGCGCGCGCCCACGCGTTTCGTCGCCTGCCAGCCCTCCCGGATGGCTCGCGCTGGGATATGGTCGCGACCGCGACTCAGGTACTCTTGGCGAGAGCATGGCTGAAGGGTTCCGTTGCTCCCGACGCGCCAACCGCAGACCTGTGGCGGGTGGTGCTCAGCGACGAGGACGGCGCGGCGACGGCTCCGCAGTCGCGTACGGAGCCCTGGCTCGACGCCCTGCGCAACACCGACCAGCAGCATGCGAAAATCCGCGCGATGCTGCGCGAGATGGTGAGCCTACCGGAATGGATGTTTTAGCGAGCGGTGAGTTTTCACTTGGATATGACGGAAGATTCATATTTTGCTGGTGATGATTGGCCACTCCAACCGATCCGTCACAAGTTGCTTATGCTATCGCCATCTATATACCTAAACATCGCCCTTTTCAGCCTTATTCGCCCATCGCGCCGCCGCACCCATTTGGGCGATTTTCTTGCGTTTCTCGGGGCTGAGCTTCATCGCTCTGGCAGTTCCCCCCTTCTCGCCTCCCAAGCGCCCTAAGGCGACTGCAGCGGCATTCTTTCCGGTATCGTCGGGGGCTGGCGCGCGATCCTCGACTTCGCCGCTGGCGATATCGATCATGAGCTTGGCCAGCTGGGCAGGGTCGCGTGGGCGCTTGAGTATGTCTTTGGGCATTCTCGGATTATGGACCGGGAGCCGTCCAGTTTCCAGCCCTTGCCGAATTAAGGCATTTCAAAGTAGCCCACTACCGCAAGAACGCCAGCTTGACTCTTCGACGAGCTCGCCGGTACCCATGTCGCGACGGTTCCCCTTGCGGATCAAAAGCGAACGCGACGAGGACGAGAGATCTGCCGTGCTGCTATGAGTGGCAGGATTTTCAATCCGGGCATTATCCGCTCGGGATCGAACCGTCGACGCATCATGTACTCGGCGATCGCGCTGTCCGTGAGCGAGGCGAGATGATCTGGCTGGATCACTATGAAAGCCGCTCCTATGACGTCATGCAGGGGTTCTCGATGGGGCGGACGAAATCGCCAGCGCGGAGGCTCGCATCACATCGATCGCCCGCCAGCCGAACGATGGGCTCGCCCAAGCGTCCGGCCGATTTCCGGCTCTCGAAGGCAGGCGCGATGAACGGCCATGTGGTCGCGCCTGCCAGACGCGTCGAGATTTGATCAGGAGTCGTTGCCATGAATAAGGTGGTCGACATAGAAAAGCGAGATTACAGCTTGGTCGGCTCGAGCGCGCAGCGCGCGTTGGAACTCGGTCTGGCGTCGGCGGAATGGTATCGGTCGGACGTCCCGAGAGCGACGATGAAAGAGTTGGTTCGGCGCTCCGACGCTCCCGCTATTCGCGACACCATCATCTGGATCGCGGCGATACTGCTGTCGGCGGCCGGCCTCATCTACTTCTGGGGCAGTTGGTGGGCCGTGCCCTTCATTTTCGTATATGGCGTGCTTTACGGCTCTTCGAGCGACTCCCGCTGGCACGAATGCGGGCACGGCACCGCCTTTCGGACCGGTTGGATGAACGAGGCTGTCTACCAGATAGCCAGCTTCATGCTGATGCGTAATCCTGTCACCTGGCGATGGAGCCATAGCCGCCACCATACCGACACCATCATCGTTGGCCGGGATGTGGAGATCGCGGTGATGCGACCGCCGGATTTGGGGCGCACGGCGTTGAATTTCTTCGGCCTCGTCGATGGGTGGCGCTCCATGATCGCTTTGCTTCGAAACGCGATCGGGATCCTGACGCCGAACGAAGAGAAC
>JBAQGU010000012.1:0-6131 GCA_049287975.1 Roseiarcus sp. | reverse complement strand
GTTCTGCTGACCCTAGCGCCCAGCGCCTATGCGGCGGCCGCCGACACTTACCGCCAGCTCAATCTTTTCGGCGACGTGTTCGAGAAAATTCGCACCGATTACGTCGAGAAGCCCGACGAACCCAAGCTGATCGAGGCCGCCATCAACGGTATGCTGTCCTCGCTGGACCCCCATTCGAGCTACATGGACGCGAAAGCCTATCGCGACATGCAGGTGCAGACCAAGGGCGAGTTCGGCGGCCTGGGGATCGAGGTCACCGAGGAGGACGGCGCCATCAAGGTCGTGACGCCGATCGACGACACGCCCGCCTCCAAGGCCGGCATCATGTCGGGCGACATCATCGTCGGCATCGACGACGATTCGGTGCAGGGACTGACGCTCGACCAAGCTGTCGACAAGATGCGCGGCGCGGTAAATTCGGCGATTCGGCTCAAGATCATTCGCGGCGCCGCCAAGGAGCCGAAGGAGTTCAAGATCGTTCGCGATGTCATCAGGGTTCAGTCGGTGCGCTCGCATGTCGAGGACGACGACATCGGCTATATCCGCATCACGCAATTTACCGAACAGACCGCCGACGGATTGAAGAGCGCGATGGAGAAGTTCCGCGGCGAGGTCCCCGCCGACAAGTTCAAGGGTTACATCCTCGACCTGCGCAACAATCCCGGGGGGTTGCTCGATCAATCGATCGAGGTGGTCAACGCGTTCATCGACAAGGGCGAAATCGTCTCGACGCGAGGACGCAACCCGGACGACGCGCAACGCTTCAACGCGCGGCCGGGCGGCGACCTCTCCGGCGGCAAGCCCGTAGTCGTGTTGATCAACGGCGGCTCGGCGTCCGCTTCGGAGATCGTTTCCGGCGCTTTGCAAGATCATAAGCGGGCCACGCTCATCGGCACCCGCTCGTTCGGCAAGGGCTCCGTGCAGACGATAATGCCGCTCGGAGAGAACGGGGCGCTGCGTCTGACGACCGCGCGCTACTATACTCCGTCGGGCCGCTCGATTCAGGCCAAGGGAATCGACCCGGACATCCAGATTCTCGAGGACGTGCCCGACGATCTGAAGGGCAAGGACGACACCAAGGGCGAGGCCTCCCTGAAGGGTCACCTAAAGAACGGCGAAGACGAGAAGACGGGATCGCAGGCTTACGTGCCGCCGGATCCAAAGAACGACAAGCAATTGATCGCGGCCGTCGATCTGCTGCATGGCGTCAAACATGCATCGGCCGCGCCGACCGAACCGCCCAAGGACGCGTCGGCGCCGACCGCCACGCCTTCGCCCGGCGCGCCGAACAGCGAACCCGTCAAGCCGAACTGAAGCTAAGGAAGCGAGCGCGATGACGCGCGGATTTACGTATTTGTTTCTCGGCGCCGCGATGGGCGCGGGGGCTGTGCTGGCCGGCGGCGTAGTGCGCGCCTCGGTCGCTCCGTCGGGGGCCGAAGGGCTGGCGCTCTTCAAACAGGTCTTCGAGAAGGCCCGCGAAAACGATTTCTATGTCGACGCGCCGGATGGCTCGAAAATGGTCGAGTCGGCGATCGGCGGCATGCTCGCCTCGCTCGACCCGCATTCGACCTATTTCGATCCAAAGGCTCTCAACGACTTCCAGACCACGATGAAGGGCGAAGAGTTCGGCGGGCTGGGCCTGGAAGTCATGCAGGACGAGGGACTGGTGCGCGTCGTCAGCCCGATCGACGACACCCCAGCGGCCCGCGCAGGAATGTTGTCTGGCGACCTGATTACGAAAATCGACGATACGCCGGTTCAGGGCCTGAGTTTGAAGGAAGCGGTCGATCGCATGCGCGGAACCGCCAAGACTTCGGTTCGCCTGACCGTGTCGCGGGGCGAAGCGAAGGACGTGAAGGAATTCATGATTGTGCGCGAGATCATCCGCGTGCAACCGGTGCGCTCGCATCTCGAAGGCGGCGACATCGGTTATATCAGGATCACGCAGTTTAATCAGCAGACATACGACGCGCTGAAGATCGCGCTAGCCAAGTTCCGCGCCAATCCGGGAAGCGATAAGTTGAAGGGTTACATCCTGGATTTGCGCAACAATCCCGGGGGGCTGTTGGCGCAGTCGATCGATGTCGTCAACGCCTTCATCGACAAGGGCCAGATCGTCTCGACGCGGGGGCGCACTGGCGATCAGTTTCAGGCCTATGACGCGCGGTCCGGCTATAATCTTTCCGATGGCAAGCCGCTCGTCGTGTTGATCAATGGCGGCTCCGCGTCGGCGTCCGAGATCGTCTCCGGGGCCCTGCAGGATCTCAAGCGCGCCAAATTGATTGGAACCCGCTCTTTCGGCAAGGGCTCGGTGCAGACGGTCTTGCCGCTCATCGACGGCGGCGCCCTCAAACTGACGACCGCCCGATACTTCACGCCGTCGGGACGTTCGATCCAGGCCAAGGGAATCGAACCGGATTACAAAGTGGTCGAGAACATTCCCGACGACCTCAAAGGCAAGGTGGAAAGTCGCGGCGAAGCCTCGCTCACGGGCCATTTGAAGAACGGCGACGGCGAAAAAACCGGTTCCGACGCCTATGTGCCGCCGGACGCCAAGAAGGATACGCAGTTGATCGCGGCGGTTGCGCTGCTGCACGGAACGCCGCCGATAGCGAAGGCCGACGGCGTCAAGCAGAATTAGCGATGAGCCGCGCCGAGGCTGCCGTCCGTCGGCGCTGAAGAAGCCGCCGGTCGCGCCGTCGTTCGGCAGCAGCGCCAAGTGAACGGCGGCGTCGTCGCGCTCGCGGCCGAGCCGGAGATGGCGATCAGCGAGGCCGCCGAACAAGTTTCGCATCGCATTGGAGTTCCGGGCACGCGCGCGGCGCCGCTGGCGTATTTTCAATCAAACGGGTCGCCTCCCGGTGATTTAGACAGGCTGCGAGATCCGGCTGGCTCGCCGGAGAGGAGCCAGCCACTTGGAGGCTCGAACGGCGAAAGGAGCCAGCTTCGCTCATGCCTGTCGCCTGGAGCGATATTCTTTCGGCTTTCGAATTCGTCAGCGGGGGAGACGGCGGCGAGACGGTTTTCCTCTGCCGGGAAACCGGTGAGATGCATTGGCATTCCGGGAACGGCGACAATTTCGAGGAACTGCCCGAGGACATCGACGATCGCGAGAAATACGTCGAATTGCCTGACAAGCGCGACCTCGATCTCGGCCAGCGGCCAGCGGCTGGTGATGCGGTTCACGCGCGAGGAACTGCCCGACCGCTACGACAAGGTCGTCGAAATCTTCTCGCGTCGCGGCGCCTATCGGCGGTTCAAGGATCTGTTGGAGCACGAAGGCGCGCTCGACAAGTGGTGCGAATTCCAAAATGCCGCGGAGGAGAAGGCGTTACGCGAATGGTGTGCGCAGAACGGGGTCGTGGTCGAGGGTTGACCGGAGGCTCCGCCGACTTTTATTCGGCCTGGTGCATACCGTCTACGTCTTCGCGCCGAAGTGAAACGACAGGCAGCGAGGCAGGGCCCTGGAATCAACCGGCGTCAGGCTGATGGCCGCCCGAAAGCGGCACGAAGGGAATGACCTTGCCGCCAAAAATATCGGACCGCGCGACCGTGGTCGCGCCGTCCGCGCCCGTCTTCTTGACCACCTTGAGGATGTGTTGCGCGCCGGGCGGCCCGACCGGAATGACCATGATTCCGCTCGGCTTCAATTGCTGCAGAAGCGGCGGCGGGATATGGTCGATGCCGCAGGTGACGATGATCTTGTCGAACGGCGCGGCGTCCTCCCAGCCGTAATAGCCGTCGCCTTTTTTGCCTGTAATGGACGCGTATTCGCGATAGCCCTTGCCAATCAGCTTGTCATAGACGCCGCGCGTGCGCGCCTGGAGTTCCTCGATGATTTCGATCGTCCAGATTCTGTTGGTGAGATAACTGAGCAACGCCGACTGGTAGCCGGAACCGGTGCCGATTTCGAGCACCTTGTCGCCGGGTCGGACCCCGAGCGTGCTCGTCATGCGACCCATGGTGCCGGGCGGGGTGATCGAGACGCCGAACCCGATGTCGAGATAGTGGCCGACATAGGCGTTGTCGCGGTCTTCGGGCAGGACGAATTCCTCGCGCGGCGTCAGCAGGAAGGCGCGCTTCTCGGCGGAGGTGTAGAGATCGTTGAAAGCGAGCACCTCCTTGTAGCGGTCGAAGCGCCGGCCGAGGAAAGTCGCGTCCTCCCCACGGTTCGCAACACCCCAGGCGACGAATTCGGCGCGATTCGTCAGAGGCGGCCGGAGGTCGGACCGGAACGGCTTGGGCGGATCGGCCCAGGCCGGAAACGCGGTGGCGACGCCCGCCGCCGCGCCGATGAGAAAATCCCGTCTGAGCATGAAGACCTCGTTGCAGCGCAGTTGCGCGCCCGCGCGGGCGCATGTTCCTCGTTATCGCGCGAGCTTCGCGGCCAGGAAATCGCGCAGCTCGGCCCTGGACCGCTCGGCGGCGTCGGAATCGTATTTCAGCCACATCCCCAGCAACCGTTTTCCATCGACGAACTCGGAATTGTCAAATACGTGCGCCGCGCCTGGATAAACGACGAGCCTTACGATCGACTGTCGCTGCGCCAGCCGCTCGCAATCCGCCGCGGGCGTCACGGCGTCCGATCTGCCGATCAGGATGAGGGTCGGAATCTGCAATCTGGCGTTCGCTTGATTCTCGCACGGCGGATAGAAGGCCGCCGCGACCTTGAATTTCAGATCGTCCGGCATCGCGAACGCCGAGCCGGAAGGGGAAGAGGCGATCTGAAGCGCGGTGTCGGCGCCTTGCGACCAACCGATCGCGGCGATCCGTTGCGGGTCGACATAGGGAAGCTTGGAAACGTACGCCAACCCCCCGAAGGCGTCGGACAGGCCCTCTGGAAAATCCACCGCGCAGGTTTCCTTCACGCCCCGAGTGGTGAAGTCGTCGACGAACAACGCGACATAGCCCCAGCCGGCGTACGTTTTGGCCATCGATCGTCGGGCCGCCGGGAGGCCGAGACAGGAGTGCAGCAAGACGACCGCCGCGAAGGGACCGGCTCCCGTAGGCTTGGTGAGCCAGCCATGAATGGTCTTTGCGTCGGCGCCCCGCTCCTTTCGAGGAATTGCGGCGTCGAATTTCACCAGTTCGTCGGCCGTCGCGGACAAGCCCTGAGTCCATGCGAACGCCGCCAGCGCAGCGAGGCTGACACATCCGCGGGCGAAAAGGCGCATGAGCGTCATCACGGTAGGTACAATATCCGTAAACGGACCCTTGCTCACGCGGCGCGTGGCTCGATCAATTTCCAGATCGTCGCCGAGTTCTCAAGGACGCGAAATCAGGTCGTAAACGGCCTGGAGGCCCAGGAAGAAACCGGACGTCCGGCCGAAGTAGCGGGTCAAGCGAAGGTGCGTGTCGGCCGCGGGGTCAGGAACTCCTTGCCCCAGGAACGAGCGATTACGCCGCGCGAGGAACCGTTCGCAGAAAGAGCAGATCGTCCCTTGGGCACGATGCGATCGCGTAGGCGCGTCCCTCATCGTCGCTGAATTCCACAAGCAGGGTCTCCTGATCGAGCGCCTCCACGACGGCGCCGACTTGCCCTCGGACCAAGCCGTGCGCTGGCATATCTGACAACAAGACAACAGTATCCAAGAGGGCGCTCGTCTCTTGCCTTTCCCTGCTCTCAGTCTCCATCACAACACCCAACAGGTCACGAGCCGCGGCTCGAATTCGCCCGCCCCTATTAACCATATCGATGTTACCACAGCCGCTTGCCTTGTCGCGATATCGCGACATCGACCCGCCAAAGGCTTCCCCGAACGTCGTCCGTCACTTCCAAAGCGACGTTGTCGCGTGCCGCCTCCAACAATCGGTACTGCAACTCGGCAGCGTCGCCACGCTGGACCGGCCACCGTTCGGCAGAAGCGACGTCAAGGTGGCGGTCCGATTGCCCTACCACCGCCTCAAAACAAAAAATACCTCTGCGCCATCGGCAGCCGATCCGCCGGCTCGCAAACCAGCAGCACGCCGTCCGCCGTCACCGCGTAGGTCTCGGGGTCAACCTTGATGTCGGGTGTCGCGCCGTTGTGGATCAGCGATTTCTTGCCGATCCCTTTGCGCGTGTTCTCGACCGCCACGAGCTGCTTTTGCACCTTCAGCTTCGAGGCCAGCTTGCCCTCCATCGCCGCGCC
>JBAQGU010000011.1:0-1736 GCA_049287975.1 Roseiarcus sp. | reverse complement strand
CCGCTCGGCCTCGCCGGCGCGATCGTGATGACGCAGGTCTACGCGCGGGCGCGCGGCTTCTACTATCTCGTCGTCGTCTCCCCGGTGCTGACGCCGGCGTCATCATCGGCATCTCCACCGTCATCTTCTGGAAGGACGTGACGCAATGGACAGGGGCGCAACCGCTGTTCAACGGCATCCTGCTGGCGACGCTCGGCCAATCCACCTTCATTTCGGCCTATTGCATGCTGATCTTCCTCTCGCGCCTGCAGCGCTACGATCGCATGCAGGAGGAGGCGGCGCTCGATCTGGGCGCGAGCCGCACGCAGGTGTTCGTCGACATATTGTTGCCGTTCCTGCGCCCGGCGATCTTCTCGGCGGCCGTCATCGCGTTCCTCACGTCGTTCGAGAATTACAACACGACCACTTTCGCCATCCTCGCTAACAAGACGCTGACCACGGTTCTGGCGAGCCGCGTCCGGCAGGGCATGACGCCCGCGATCAGCGCGCTCGCGGTCATCATCATCGCCATCACCGTGACGGGTGCGATCATTTATGAGATCGTCAAGAGCGCCGAAATGCGCCGCGAGGCGAAACTGGGGACGGCGGGGTAGTTCGCCGCGTCAGCTTCGCAGCACCACGCACGCGCCGCCGACCTTCAACAATTTCGCGCACAGCGCGTCGGCCTCGGCGCGCGTCGCGGCCGGCGCGCGAACGCGATAGAACGGGCGGAAGCCGCGGCTGCGCAACAGGCCGCCGATGATCATCGGCTCTATGCCGCCGAGAATCGCCGCATAGTCGCCGCGGGCGCGCTGGTAGGCGCGCAGCGCGGCCTCTTTGTTGAAACTGCCCGAAATCTGAACACCCCAGGGCGCCGAGAACGACGAATGAGCGAACAGCATGGGTTCCGAGCGATGAACGGCGGCGATGTTCTGCACGCAGGACGAATCCGGAAACACCGTGTCTTCGTCGAGCTTCGTCGCGGCGCCTGCCGCCCATTCGTCGACGGGATGTCGCGTCACGATCGAAACGTAGTCCTGGGTCTCGATCGGCAGATCGCTCTCCTTGGCGAGCCATTTCGCGACGCGGCCGGGGCCGGCGTTGTAGGCCGCCGCGGCGAGCCCGAGATTGCCGAAGCGCTGCCGCAGTTCGGCCAGCAGCGAGGCGGCCTTGGGGATCGCCGCTTCGGGGTCGAAGGGATCGGCGAGCCCGCGTTCGTCAGCGGTTCCCGGCATGAATTGCGCGATGCCCAGCGCGCCCGCGGGACTGGAGACGCCGGGCCGGAAGTTGCTTTCCTGCCAGATCAACCGGGTCAGAAACGAGACCGGAAGACCCTGTGCGCGGGCGGAGGAGTCGATCAGCCGGCAGATGCTGCTGACGAGCGTTTCGCCTCCACTCGGGGCGGCGCCTTCGCCGGCGGCAAACCCGGGACCGCCGCTCAGAAACACCGAAATGGACGCGGCGGCGAGGATCGACCGCTTCGGCATGACTACCCCCTCCCTCAAGTCGTCCTTCCCTCCTTATCTCATCCGCGCTTCACTTGTCATGCGAACATCGCCCGCGCGCCTTCCCACAACTGGCGCGCGATCTCCGCCGCGGGCTCGGCCGGCGCGCGGGCCGCCGACTGGGCCGCTCAGGCCTGCATCGTCGCGATATCGTCCGATTTGACCGCCGCCTCGCGCATCGCCTGCGTCAAACCGCGTTTCACGGGATAGGGCGCGGGCGTCGGCGCGTCAGGGTGGGCCGCGGGCGTACGC
>JBAQGU010000010.1:0-3689 GCA_049287975.1 Roseiarcus sp. | reverse complement strand
GCCCAGACTAGCACGAAATCGCGAACCTCCCGCAACGGCATTGCGAGCGCAGCGAAGCAATCCATGCCTCCACGAGATCGTCCCTCGACCCGTCCACAAGACCAGTTGTCATACCCGCGAAAGCGGGTATCCAGCGGGACGCGATGCGGCGGAAGGCTTGCGCCTGGCGGGAGTAGCAAGCAGCTGAAATTCCGTCAGCGTCGTGGTATCCTGGATGCCCGCGTTCGCGGGCATGACACGAGGGAAAGGCCCCATCCTGGCTCCGAGTGTTTAGTCCAAGGGGACCGGCCGGAGGCCGGTGCGGAAGTCGCAATGACGGGGAGCGCGCGCAGTAGTGGGAACGCTCGCCGACTGCGCCTCCTCCCCCCGCCAAACTTCGAGGAGAAGACGGCCAAATCCGAAGCGGCCATTTGACGCGAGCGGCAAACCGCCGCTAACTTGACGTCTCAGGACGCTCGCTCACGGGCGCGGACGAGATGTAAAGGGAGACATCGCATGAAATACGCCAATGTCGCGGCTCTTGCGGGCGCCGTGTTGGTCGCCGTCGCCGGCGCGGCTTATGCCGGAGACCCCGAGAGCTGCAAGGCCGTGCGTTTTTCCGACGTGGGCTGGACGGACATCACCGCCACCACCTCCATCGCGGCGGAAATCTTCAAGGGGCTCGGCTACACGCCCAAGGTGACCGTGCTCTCGGTTCCCGTCACTTACGCCTCGATGAAGAACAAGGACATCGACGTCTTCCTCGGCAACTGGCAGCCCTCGATGGAGAACGACCGCAAGCCCTATATCGCAGACAAATCCGTGGTCGAGGTGGGCGCCAACCTGCCGGTCGGCGCGAAATACACGCTCGCGGTGCCGAAATATACGTTCGACAAAGGCCTTAAGGATTTCGCCGACGTCGCCAAGTTCAAGGATTCGCTGAAGGGCAAGATATTCGGCATTGAACCGGGCAATGACGGCAATCGGCTGATCCTCGATTTGATCAAGGACGACAAGTTCGGCCTGAAGACCTTTCAGCTAATCGAATCCTCCGAGCAGGGCATGCTCTCCGAAGTACAGCGCGCGACCTCTCACGAGGAGGACGTCGTCTTCCTCGGCTGGGCGCCGCATCCGATGAACGTCAATTTCCAGATCGAATATCTGACGGGCGGCGACGACAGTTTCGGCCCGAATTTCGGCGGCGCGATCGTCTACACCAACGAGCGCGCCGGCTTCGCCGAGCAATGCCCGAACGCCGCCAAACTGATCAAGCAGCTCGTCTTCACCGTCGATATCGAAAACCTCGTGATGAACAAGATCCTCACCGACGGCGACGAAGGCGCCAAGGCCGCCGCCGCGTGGTTGAAGACCAATCCGAAGGAGCTGGAGACTTGGCTCGAAGGCGTCACCACCTTCGATGGTCAGCCTGGGCTTCCCGCCGTGAAGAAGAGCCTCGGGCTCTGACGCTTCGTCCGACCGGAGCGCGGCCGCGCGCTTCCGCCGGCACGCTGAAGCGCCGCCGAAAAATTAGTGCCGCGACTTGGCGAGGGAGCTGTGCTCAGCGTGTTCACGGACCCGCGGCGTCAGCGGAAGAGGCGCGGCCAAGTCGGCCGTGGATTGCTTCGCTTCGCTCGCAATGACGGGTAGCGCCTTGTAGGCGCTGTCGACCCGGTAGTTCTCGAGCGTCGCCTGAGGAGGGGGATTTGGAAAGCTGGTTCACCGGCTCGAAGCTGCCCGTGGGCTGGGCGGTCAAGCAAGGCATCACCTGGTTGCAGAACAACGCGACCGGGTTTTTCGACGCCGTGACGGCGGTCATCGATTTTCTGGTCGACGGCCTGACCGCGCTGCTGTCGCAGGTGCCGGTGCTGGTCCTGACGCTGGCGGTCGCCGGCTTGGCCTATGTCCTGCATCGGTCCTGGAAGCTCTCGCTGTTCGTGATCGTCGCCTTTCTCTTCATCACCAATCTCGGCTATTGGCAGGCGACCCTGGAGACGATTTCGCTGGTGGGTTTCTCGACGATCGCCAGCGTCGCGATCGGCGTGCCGCTGGGCATCGCTTGTGCGCATCGGCCGTGGCTCTACACGACGCTGCGGCCGATCCTCGATCTGATGCAGACGCTGCCGACTTTCGTCTATCTGATCCCGACTCTCGTGCTGTTCCATCTCGGCGCCGCGCCGGGCCTGATCTCGACCGTGATCTTCGCGATCGCGGCTCCGATCCGCCTGACCTATCTCGGCGTTGTTTCGGTTCCGCTGCAATTGCGCGAAGCCGGCGAGGCGTTCGGCGCGACGAAACGGCAATTGCTCTGGAAGGTCGAGCTTCCGTTCGCGCTGCCGACCATCATGGCCGGGGTCACGCAATGCATCATGCTGAGCCTCTCCATGGTGGTCATCGCCGCGCTGGTGGGCGCGGCGGGTCTGGGGACGCCGGTCGTGCGTGCGCTCGGCACCGTCAACATTCCGATGGGAATCGAGGCCGGGCTATCGATCGTGCTACTGGCGATCGTTCTGGACCGCGTCTGCCGCAGCCCCGAGCGAAAGGCCAACGCCTGAGATGTCCGCCGTCGTCTTCGAAAACATCGACATCGTGTTCGGCGCTCGCCAGAAGGAAGCGCTCGCGCTGATCGACCAGGGCCGCAAGCGCGACGAAATATTGAAAGCAACCAACGTCGTGCTGGGAGCGGCGGGCGTCAATCTGGCAATCGAATCCGGCGAAATCTGCGTGCTGATGGGCCTTTCCGGGTCAGGCAAATCGACGATCCTGCGCGCGGTGAACGGGCTCAACAAGGTCGCACGTGGCCGGTTGCTGGTGCGGCATGGCGACTCCGACATCGACGTCGCGCGTTGCACCGCCGATCAACTGCGCATGCTGCGCACGAGCCGGATCGCGATGGTGTTCCAGCAGTTCGCGTTGCTGCCGTGGCGCACCGTCGCGGAGAACGTCGGCCTCGGCCTCGAGCTACGCGGCGCCTCGAAGGGCGAAATGGAACGGATCGTCGCGGAAAAGCTCGCCATGGTCGGCCTGACGCAATGGGCGAGCAAATTCGGTCACGAACTGTCCGGCGGCATGCAACAGCGCGTAGGGCTGGCCCGCGCATTCGCCACCGACGCCGACATTCTATTGATGGACGAGCCGTTCTCGGCGCTCGATCCGCTGATCCGCGACAAGTTGCAGGACGAATTGCTGCTGCTGCAGAAGGACCTGAAGAAGACGATCATCTTCGTCAGCCACGATCTCGACGAGGCAATGAAGCTCGGCAATCGGATCGCCATCCTCGAAGGGGGCCGCATCGTCCAATGCGGCCGGGCCGAGGAAATCCTGCTGCATCCCGCGGACGATTACGTCGCCGAATTCGTCAAGCACATGAACCCTCTCAACGTGCTTCGCGGCGGCGCGCTGATGACGCCCGCCGCGGCGCTCGTGCGCGCCGACGACGAAGTTCTTCTCGACAAGCATGGCCGCATACGCTTGCGGCTCGATCCGGAGGGCCGGCCGGTCGGTTGCACGCTCGACGGGCAGGCCGGCTCGATCGGCGCGGCGGAGCCGCCCTCCCCAACCAGCGTGAAGTCCGACATCCTGATCGCGCCGATCGATCTGAAGATGCGCTCGGCGATCGAATTGCGCCGTAGATCGGGCAACCCGATCGTGCTGGTCGATCAACTCGGCCGTCTGGCGGGACTGTGCGGCGACGACGAAATCTACCGCGCGCT
>JBAQGU010000009.1:0-2017 GCA_049287975.1 Roseiarcus sp. | reverse complement strand
CCCACGACCGAGCCGCCTAGCGTTTGGCTCCGAGGGGCGCTGGGGGAAGGGGTAACCGGCGCGACGCGCGGCGCCGATTCGGCGTTCTCCGCCAGTTTGCGCAACGCGTCCTCGGGGCTGGGCAGATCGGCGGCATAGGCGAGGCGGATGATCGCCATTTCGGCGGAGGCGAGCGGGCGCGGCGAATCCTTGACGTCCTCGACGCCCTTGAGCAGAATCTGCCATGCGCGGGTGAGCGGCCCGAGACTCAGCTGCGATGCGATCTCGCCGCCGCGTCGGCGCTCGGTCTCGCTGATCGCGGGGTCGGCCAGTCCGCCGGGCGTGAGCTTGACCCTGGTGACGAAATGACAGAACTCGGCGAGTTCGATCAGCATTTCGGCGGCGTCCGCGCCGGCGTGATGCAGCCTCGCTGTGAGCGCCAGCGCCTGCGCGATCTCGCCCTTCATCGCATGGACGAAGAGGTCGATGATTTCGCCGCGGTCGGAGAGGCCGAGCATCGCGCGGATGTCGGCTGCGCGCACCCCGTCCGCCGCGCCGTGCGCGATGCCCTGATCGAGCAGCGAGAGCGCGTCACGCACGGAGCCCTCGGCGACGCGCGCGATCAGCGCGAGCGCGTCGGGCTCGGCGGAAACCCCCTCGGCGGCGCAGATCTTCTCGAGGTGCCGCATCAACTCGCCCGACTCGATCCGCTTGAGATCGAAGCGGATGCAGCGCGAGCGCACCGTGATCGGCACCTTCTCGATTTCCGTCGTCGCGAACAGGAATTTAACGTGCTCCGGCGGCTCTTCCAGCGTCTTCAGCAGTCCGTTGAAGGCGGGCTTCGAAAGCATGTGCACTTCATCGATGATGTAGACCTTGGTGCGCGCCGAGACCGGGCGATAGCGCGCGTTCTCGATGATCTCGCGCACGTCGTCGATGCCGGTGTGCGAGGCGGCGTCCATCTCGATGACGTCGATATGGCGCGACTCCATGATCGCCTGGCAATGCGCGCCGAGTTCCGGCATTTCGATGCTGGGTCGATCGATCTTGCCGGGCAGGCTGTAGTTGAAGGCGCGCGCGAGAATGCGCGCGGTCGTCGTCTTGCCGACCCCGCGCACGCCGGTCAGGATATAGGCCTGATGGATGCGATCGGCTTTGAACGAATTGGCGAGGGTGCGCACCATCGCCTCCTGGCCGATCAGGTCGGCGAAGCTGGCGGGGCGGTATTTGCGCGCGAGCACGCGATAGGGCGCCGCCTTGGCGGGGCTCGGGCCGAGGTCGAGCCCGAGCGACAACTCGGCGGCGACGGGGTCCCCGATCAGGTCATTCATGCGCGAACGGGCTTGGCTTCCGGGGCCCAGGCCCGCGGCCTGGGCAAAAGGGCGGCGGTAGGAGGTTGGACAAAAACCCGCCCTGGCTCGTTAGGGCTGCTTCCTTCCGGACCTGACCCGGTTGGCGAGCGGTACGTCCTTCGCCAACCTCCCGGACCCTATTTGGACCATGCCGAGGGCTAGCGCAAGGGCGCGCGCGCAAACCACCCTCCGGCAAAGCGGCCCCCGCCTCTTCTCCCCATCCGGCGAGAGTACGCGAGAATCTTGACATAGAGGCGCTCCCCGGTCGCGTGAGCGGCCCTGGACCATGATGATTCGCAAGTCATTCGGGTGCCGAATCTGATCGTTCCGACAATGGCGCCAGAGTCAGGGTGGCCGAGCCGCTGGCGCCATTGACGGTCGTCCGGTTGTTGGACGAAGTGGATAAGATCGTTGTCGAGGCCAAAGTGGCCTGGCGGCGCGGCAACGAACTCGGCCTCGCATTTCGAACTGTGCCCAAGTCGACCGACGCTCCCGAACTGCGTATGGGCGTCCGCGCCCCCCGCTGAAACGGTCCGCCCGAGATCGAAGCGGTTGGGATGCGCACGGTTTGTGTGGCGCGGTCGCGGCGGGGCGTGTTCCCTCCCCCGTTGTTTACGGGGAGGGGAAAGAAGTGGGGCGGGCTCCGCTTCCGGAAACCCTTCTCGCTCTCTCGCGCCCTCTCAGAG
>JBAQGU010000008.1:0-1516 GCA_049287975.1 Roseiarcus sp. | reverse complement strand
GCGCCCGCCGCGCCGGCGTCGACGCCCCATGTCGGCTGGCTGACGACGAGCGCGATCGGCTCCTGCAGGATTTCCCGGCCCATGATGAATTTCTGCAGGTTGCCGCCGGACAGCGAACCCGCCGTCGAGCGCGGTCCCAGCGCCTTTACCACGAAGGCCTTGATCACCTTGTCTGCGTACTTGAACGCGCGGCTCGCGCTGATCAGGCCGACCCGCACGAAGCCCATCCTCCGGCGCGCCGTGAGCTGGCCATTCTCGGCCAGCGTGAAGTCGGCGACCGCGGCGTGGCCGTTACGCTCCTCCGGCACGGAGCAGAGGCCGAGCGCGCGGCGCTCGGTCGGCCCCAACCGTCCGATCGCGGCGCCCGCCATCAAGATTGCATCCGGCCTGCCCGCCAGCATTTCGCCACTGAGCGCCTCCATGAATTCGTTCTGTCCGTTGCCGGCGACGCCCGCGACGCCGAGAATCTCCCCCGAACGCACCGAAAAGCTGATCTCGCGAAGCTCGACGCCGAAATCGCCGTGCTTGGGCAGGCTGAGGCCCCGCGCGGCGAATTTCTCCTCGCCGAACGCGCGTCCTGCCGGGCGGGCGATCTCTTTCAAGTTCGCGCCGATCATCAATTCCGCCATGCTCTTCGAAGTTTCCTTCTTCGGGTCGCATTCGGCGACGAACTTGCCGGCGCGCAGGATCGTCGCGACGTCGCAGAGCGCGATGATCTCATGCAACTTGTGGGAGATGTAGAGGATCGAGCAGCCACCGGCGGCGAGCTTCCGCAGCGTCTCGAACAGTTGCTCGACTTCCTGCGGCGTCAGCACCGAGGTAGGCTCATCCATGATCAAGAGGCTAGGATTCAGCAGCAGCGCCCGGACGATCTCGATCCGCTGGCGTTCGCCCACGCTCAGCGTCGAGACGATGCGCTTGGGATCGAGCTTGAGCCCGTAGAGATCGAGCACTCGCCGAATTTCAGCCTCGAGTTCGCGTTGCGAAGCTTTTGAATCGAGTCCGAGCGCGATGTTTTCGAGCACCGTCAACGCCTCGAACAGCGAGAAGTGCTGGAACACCATGCCGACGCCGAGCTTGCGGGCCGCCCGCGGATTCGGGATTTTCACGGGTTGGCCGTTCCACAGCACCTCGCCCGCGTCGGGCGCCAGGATGCCGTAGATCATCTTCACGAGGGTTGACTTGCCCGCACCGTTCTCGCCCAGCAGCGCGTGAACCTCGCCCGGCTTCACCGTGAGGCTGACGTTGTCGTTGGCGAGCACCCCCGGGAAACGCTTGGTCACGCCTCTGAGCTCGAGACGGGGCGGCGCGCTCGAATTCCTTGCCAAGGCGTCGGTCGGTCCTGCCATAACCCCCCTCTTCACGCATTGACACGCCGAGCGTCATCGACGCGAGCGTTTCTCCCTGATGCAAAGACCAAGCCGAAGCGGGCGTTCCCACTTGGACGATGCGGTCCGAGCTGCCTCCAACTTAGACGCCGGATCGAAGCGCCCGTCAATTAGGCGCCGGGCCCCTT
>JBAQGU010000007.1:0-8010 GCA_049287975.1 Roseiarcus sp. | reverse complement strand
CGGCTATTCCGTCCGCGCTCGCCAATGCGATGCTGGCGGGCATTCTGTTCGGGCTCTGCCTCGCGCCGATCAAGGCGTTGATCGACACGCCGATGCCGGCGACGCTGGTCATTCTCGTCTGGCTGCTCGTCTCGCGCTGGAAGCGCATCTATGCGACGCCGTCGGCGGCGATCGTGGCGGGGCTCGTGATTGCGTTCAGCGGGCAGGCCGGGGCGCTGGACTGGACTGCGCTGACGCCGACCTTTGTCTGGACCGCGCCACAACTTTCGATCGAGGCGGTCGTCAGCCTCGCGCTCCCTCTCTTCATTGTGACGATGGCGTCGCAGAATCTGCCGGGGCTCGCGGTGCTTTCTGCCTTTCAGTTCAAGCCGGAGCCGGGCGGGCTGATTGCGACGACCGGAGTCTTCACCCTGCTGGCGGCGCCTTTCGGCGGCCATGCCGTGAACCTCAGCGCGGTCACCGCGGCGATGTGCGCCTCGCCCGACGCGTCCCCCGACCCCTCGAAGCGCTGGATTGCCTCGCTGACTGCCGGTTTTGTATATCTCGCCTTCGGCATGCTCGCGGGCGGCGTGACGCATTTCGTCGCGGGCTGGCCGCTGCTCATCGAAGCGGTGGCGGGGCTCGCTCTGCTCAACGCCTTCGGTTCGGCGCTGCACAACGCGCTGGCCGACGCCTCCGAGCGCGAGGCGGCGCTGGCGACCTTTCTGGTTTCGTCTTCGGGCGTCGCGTGGCACGGGATCGGCGGCGCTTTTTGGGGTCTGCTCGCGGGCGGCGTGATTCTCGTGATCACCCGCGCCGGCGCTTCCGGGCCTCGACCGCCAGGCAGGCCAGCGTGAACAGCATCTGCGCCCCTGCCTGCGCCGTGATGTTGGCCGGGTCATAGGACGGCGATACCTCGACGACGTCGGCGCCGACGACGTCGATCCCCATGCAGCCGCGCAGGATCGCCAGGACCTCGCGCGGCGTCAGGCCGCCGACCTCGGGCGTACCGGTACCCGGCGCGAAGCCGGGATCGAGACTGTCGATGTCGAACGAAACATAGGTCGGTCCGTCGCCGAGCGTTTGCTTCGCCTTGGCTACGACCGCATCGGCGCCGTGGCGCCCCAATTCCTCGGCGTGGATGACGGTCATCCCGGCCTCGTAGGAGAATTCCCATAGATATTCCGCGCCACCGCGAATGCCGATCTGGATCACGCGCTCGGGGTCGAGCACGCCGTCGAGCACCGCCTGACGGAACGGCCCGCCGTGATGGAATTTGCAGCCTTCATATGGCCCCGAAGTGTCGCAATGCGCGTCGATATGCAGCATGCCGACGGGCCGCTTCGCCCCGACCGCCTTCAAAATGGGCAGGGTGATCGAATGGTCCCCGCCGACGCTCAGCGGAACGACGCCCGCAGTGACGATCCTCCCGAGGAACGCCTCGATGTCCTCATGGCAGCTTTCCAGGGAAAATCGCGAACGCATCGGCACGTCGCCAATATCGGCGAATTTCGCCTCGCCGAGCGGGGCTAGCCGCAGCACATGCTCGTAGGGACCGACCCGCTCGACCGCGCGAACTGCGCGCGGTCCGTTGCGCGCGCCTGCGCGGTTGGTCACGCCGAGGTCCATGGGCACGCCGACCAGCGCGAAATCGAGGCCGTCGAAATCGGGCAGGTTGGCCGCGTCGGGGCGATAGGGGGCCCCGAGCAGCGTGGCCACATCAGCGAACGGCCATTTGCGACGTTCGCCGCTGAACTGCTGCTTGGCGACGGCGCTGAAATGCGGGTCGTACATCTCGCCGCCATGGGCGCCGAGATAGCGCGCCCGCAGCCGCTGCAATTTCACTTCGTCGACCATTCAGGGTCTCCCTCTGGAGCGGCGTATAGCCAGTCATACCGCGCCAGCAGGCGCTCCGGCCCCAACGCACGCATGGCGAGGTCGCGTGCGGCCCCGAGCGGGCCGCTCATATGGTAGATCCGCCCTTGGGCCAAGGCCTGCCGCTGCACGCGGCCCGCACGCGCGACGCGATCGCGCGAATAGCCGGCGAGCGCCGCCTCGACATTGTCTGTCTCGCCGAGCCGCCTCGCCAGCGCGCCCGCGTCCTCGATCGCCTGCGCCGCGCCCTGCGCGAGAAAGGGAACCATGGGGTGTGCGGCATCGCCCAGCAGCGCGACGCGCCCCCGCGCAAAGCGCGCAATTGGCGGCCGATGGAACAATGGCCACGCCCGCCACGCCTGCGCTGCTCCGATCAGCGCACGTGTCTCGTGCGACCAATCCGCGAATGCGCGCTCCAGCATAGGAAGGTCGGCGGCGCCGTCCCAGGGATGATCGCCATTTTCGCCGCGCCATCCCGATTCAATCACCGCGACGAGGTTGAGGATCGTGGCGCCCCGCACCGTGTATTGGACGAGATGCGCGCGCGGGCCCAGACGTAACGTCACGTCCGAAGCCAGCCAGCGCGGCGGTAGGTCCCGCGCCGGGACGATCGCACGAAATGCGACCCGGCCCGAAAATGGCGCGGCGTCGACGCCGCCAAGCCCGAGCCGTTCGCGAACCCGCGAGCGCAGCCCGTCGGCGCCGACGACAATGTCGCCCGTTTCGCGCAGCGAAACCGGACCGCGACTAAGCCCGACCGCGACCAGGCCGATCTGCTCGTCGACCCCGGCGAGTTCGATCCCGAGCCGCAAGTCGATGTTCGCGCGGGTCCTCGCCGTATCGGCCAGTGCGCCTTGCAGATCGGCGCGATGGATGATGAGATACGGGGCCCCCCAACGCCGCCCCGAGGCCGTGAGGTCCAGCGCCGCCAGTTCCGCATCGTCGCGGCCACGCAGAATGCGGAGGCCGCGGGGCTCGGAGGCGAGCGCGCGGACTGCACCGAGAATGTCGAGCTTAGCGAGGATTCTCGTCGCGTTGGGCGTGAGCTGCAGGCCGGCGCCGAACGCCTCCAGCGCGGGCGCGCGCTCAAAGATCGTCACCTCGAATCCGGCCTGCGAGAGCGCGAGCGCCGCCGTCAGCCCCCCGATTCCGGCGCCGGCGATCAGCGCGCGGGTCACGAAATCAGGCGGCGCCGCGCCACTCGCATTCGGCCGGGATGGAATGCGCGCCGAGCGACGCGTCATAGACGAATCGCGTCGAGCAATAGGAGCAAATCCCTTCGCTGTCGCCGCCCATGTCGATGAAGATATGAGGATGGTCGAACGGCGGCGTCGCCCCGGTGCACATGAACTCCTTGACGCCGATCCTGATCGTAGGGACGCCGGGATCGTTATGGAAATGCGGGATCACGTGCTCCGCCATGGCAGGGGTCCTCTCCGCGGCCAAAAGTGCGACGCTTAAAGCACTTTCGGCCGCCCGGCGAAACCCCAGGACAAGGGCGCTGGCTGCCGTTGCGGGCGGCGGTGGCCCGTATTGACATAATTAGCATTCTGATATTAGAAGTCTAATATTCAAGTCAAAAAAAGAGCGCGGCCGCTGGGGGGCGGCCGCGCCGGGAGCTGATATGGATTCAGGAGTCGACGCTGCCTTGCGTCGGGCGGGGGCGGCGCATCGAATCGCCGTGGAGCGGACGCTCGCCCCCTTAGATGTCACGCCGGCGCAATTCGCGGTCCTTCAGGTTGTTGCGGACGCCCCGGGCGTGAGCAGCGCGGATGTCGCGCGGATCGAGCGCCTGACGCCCGCGACCATGAGCGTCATCGTCGCCAATCTCGAACGCAAGGGCGCATTGATCCGGCGCTCGCACGCACAGAACGCCCGCATCCAATGTCTGGAGGCGACCGAGATCGGTCTCCAATTGATGCAGCGTGGTCGAGCGCAAGTGCAGGCGCTGCAGAAGCGCATCGTAGCCGCCATGCCCGCCGAAGCCACGGCCGCGATCGAAATATGGCTGCGGCGGGTGGCGGCAATCGAGGTTTGACGAAGTTATCAGACTTGCTGAATCCGCTGGAATAGGGAAGACGGGTGAGCCGGCGTCGATCCCGCGTCGGTCGGCTGTGAAGGGTGAGGATGAACGTTTTGATTCTCGGCGCCGGCGCTCGCGAGCACGCGCTGGCCCTCGCGACGGCGAAATCACCGCGGCTGGGGCGAATGTTCGTCGCCCCGGGCAATCCCGGTTGCGCCGCCGTCGCAGCAATCGCCGCGATCGACATCCGCGATCATGCGGCGGTCGTCGGCTTCTGCCGCGACAACGCCGTCGACCTCGTAGTCGTGGGCCCAGAGGCGCCGCTCGTAGCGGGCATAGCCGACGATCTCGAGGCGGCCGGGATCGCCTGTTTCGGGCCGAGCCGGGCGGCGGCCCAACTCGAAGGGTCCAAGGGGTTCACGAAGGATTTCTGCCGCGAGTTCGGCGTGCCGACGGGCGATTATCGGCGCTTTCGCGACAGAGGCGCGGCCCTGGACTACGTTCGCCGCAAGGGCGCGCCAATCGTCGTCAAGGCGGATGGATTGGCGGCGGGCAAGGGCGTCGTCGTCGCGATGACGCTCGCCGAGGCTGAAGACGCGCTCGACGCTCTTTTCGACGGGGCCTTCGGCGAGGCCGGCGCCGAAGTCGTCGTGGAGGAACTCCTCCAAGGCGAAGAGATTTCGTTCTTCGCGCTCAGCGACGGGGTCCGCGCGACGCCGTTCGGCAGCGCGCGGGATCACAAGCGCGTCGGAGATGGCGACACGGGCCCGAACACGGGCGGCATGGGCGCCTATTCACCGCCGTCGCTGATGACGCCCTCGTTGAGCGAGCAGCTGATGCGCGAGATCGTCGCGCCGACCGTCGCGGGAATGAGGGAGCGAGGGACGCCGTTTCGCGGCGTTCTCTTCGCGGGCCTGATGATAGGCGACGACGGCCCCAAGGTGATCGAATTCAACGTACGGTTCGGCGATCCCGAGGCTGAGGTGATTCTGACCCGGTTACAAGACGATCTGATAGAATTCCTGTGGGGCGCCGCCATCGGCGCTCTGCCGGAGCGAGCGCCGGAATTCTCGGAAGACACAGCTCTGGCCGTCGTGATGGCCGCTCGCGGCTATCCCGGCCCTGCTCTAAAGGGCTCCCGGATCGGCGGACTGCGGGAAGCCGCACATTTGCCGGGCGTTTCCATTCTGCACGCGGGTACCCGTCGCGACGGCGATGCGATCGCCGCCGACGGCGGTCGGGTACTTGCGGTCACGGCTATTGGCCACGACCTTGCCGAGGCGCGGGCGCGCGCCTACGCCGCCGTGGACCGTGTGGATTGGCCGGACGGATTTTGTCGGCGAGACATCGGCTGGCAGGTGGTGAGAGGGTCGAACTTCAAATGAAATTGCTCGACGATGGTCCTGTCGTCCGGAGGCGGACGGCTTCGCCCACCGTAGCGATCGCCTTGGGCGGCGGCGGCGCCCGCGGGCTCGCGCATATCGTGGCTCTGGAAGCGCTGGAAGAGCTGGGAATTCGCCCCGTCGTGATCGCGGGCACGTCGATCGGCGCGATCGTCGGCGCGACCTTCGCCTCGGGCCTGGAGGCGCGGCAAATCCACGTTCATGTCAAAGCGACGCTGCGCAGTCGAGCGCGGGTGATGGCCAAACTCATGCGGGCGCGCGTCGGCCGCTTTTCTGACCTGGTATTCAAAGGCGGCGGAAATCCTGTCCTGCTCGACGCCGAGACCTGCCTGGATCTTTTCTGGCCTGACAAAGTGCCGCCCTATTTCAGTCAATTGTCGATACCGCTCCTCGTCGTCGCGACGGACTTTCACGCGTGCCGCGAAGTTGTCTTCTCATCGGGAGCTCTGGCGCCCGCGGTGGCGAGTTCCATGGCGATACCTGGCCTCTTTCGGCCCGTGCAATCCTCTGGGCGAGTGCTGATCGACGGCGGCGCAGTCAACCCGCTGCCCTACGACCTCCTGTTTGATCACGCCGATATCGTCGTTGCGGTCGACGTCACCTTCGGCGGCAGAATGCGCGATCGGCGGATGCCGACGCTGTTCGGCTCGATATTTGGCTCGGCGCAAATCATGCAGGGCGCGATCACCGCGCAGAAGATCAAGCTGCGCCCGCCCGACATATTATTGCGGCCTGCGGTCGAGCGATTCAACGTCTTGGAATTCATGCGGGCAGGTCAAATCCTGCTCGCCGCCGAGCCTGCGAAGGAGGAGCTGAAGCGCGCGGTCAGCACGCGGATGGCGGCGCTGCAGCGGACGTGAAGCGCGCGCCGATTCCGATGTTTCCGCCGCGCATCAATTCGGCTCCGGACATGGGCGATTTGCCCGCGCGCTGCGCTTCGCGCGCGCGGATCGCGCTTTCGCCGCAGGCGACCGTCAATTCGTCGTCGAGGACATGTCCAGGCGGGCCGCGCGCTTCAACCGTCTCGACGCGAAGGAATTTGATGCGTTCCATCGTCCCGCCGATTTCGATTTCGGAATGGGCGCCAGGCGAGGGCGAGAATCCGTGGATGTGATTGCGAACGCTTCGCGCGTCAGCCGACCAATCGATCGGAGTTTCGCTCTTGTCGATTTTGCGCGCGTAAAAAATTCCCTCCGCGCGCTGGGGATGAAAAATCAATCGGCGGGCCGCGAAATCGTCCCAGCATTCGGTCAGCAGCCGCGCCCCCAACGCCGACAGGACGCGTGTCAAATCTCCAGCCGTGTCCTGCGGGTGAATCGGCGCTCGCGCTTCCCGCGCTACGGGGCCCGTGTCGAGGCCTTCTTCCATCCGCATCAGTCCGATTCCCGTTTCTGCGTCGCCGGCCATGATAGCGCGTTGGATCGGCGCGGCGCCGCGCCAGCGCGGCAACAGGGACGCATGCAGATTGAGGCAACCGAGATTCGGCTCCTGGAGAATTGGCGGCGGCAGTATCAAGCCGTAGGCGGATACGACAGCTGCGTCCGCTCCGAGGTTTCGGAATTCCTCCTGCGCCTCGGCCGTCCGCAAAGTGGCGGGCGTCAGAACGCGCAATCCCAGAGTTTCCGCTCTCGAGTGAACTGGCGTCTTCGTCAGCCCCAGCCCGCGCCGGCCCGCGGGCCTCGGGGCCTTGGAGTAGACGCCGACGATCTCCAATTCGAGATCGATGAGCGCGTCCAACGCCGGTACGGCGAAGTCGGGGCTCCCCATGAAGATCACGCGCATGGCGCGGCGCATAGCATCGGGCGCAGGGGCCGTCAAAATGCGAGTCTCGGAGTCTCGAAGCTGCGGTCTCGTCTCAATGCGCCTCGAGCATCATTGTTCAGGCTAAGGCTTTTCAAGACGCCGAGGTCATTGTGAACGCGATTGGCGCGAAGAGCGTTTTCGATTTGCGCGTCTATTACGAAGACACGGATTTTTCGGGTCGCGTCTACCACGCCTCCTACTTGCGTTTTCTCGAGCGCGGGCGCACGGAGTGGTTGCGTGCGCTCGGGTTCGATCATAAGACGCTGGCGGGCGGGGTCGGACTGTTTTTCGCAGTGCGCGGACTACAGATAGAGTACGTGGCGCCCGCGCTGATGGACGATGCGTTGACGATCGAGACCGAATTCGTCGGGACACGTGGGGCCGTCATCGAACTCAACCAGCTGATCTTGCGGCGAGGCAAACTGCTCGTTCACGCCTCCGTTCGCGTCGTCACGATAAGGAACGATCGGCCGGTGCGCGCGCCTCGCGACCTGCTCGCGCGCTTGGGCTCGCAATGAATCGCTCGGTGACCGATAGCCCTGCCAGACGACCGGCCTGCCAGGCGGGCCGCTCGGCGAGGTGATCGCCAATGTCGCGCAGTTCTGGACGGGGTCTATTGGACGAAGCCCCAAGCCGGGTTTTCAGGCGGCGGCGTGGGCATATCGGATTCCTCGCGGACCGCCGACCCGCGCGCCGCTGGCGGAGGGGCGGCTCCCCTGCCGCTGGTTTCGATCAAATCCGCGACCGCGGCGACTGCCGAGGTTGGCGGCGCATTGGGCGGACAGGCCAGCGCGAGCGCCGTTGCGGCGGCTTGCTGCGCCGTGCTCAGGGTTGGGTTGCCTTGACGGCGACGACGATCGGGCCGCCGATAGCGAACGCGGCCGTCACGTCGGAAGTTGCCGCCGTGATTGGGTCGACTCCGATCAT
>JBAQGU010000006.1:0-5747 GCA_049287975.1 Roseiarcus sp. | reverse complement strand
CTCGTCGTTTTCGCATACCCAGCTTCGCCCCCTTCGCCGTCCTCCAATCGCGAGTCCACGAAATCTGGGCGCGCTTCTTCTCGTCCTCGATGAAAGATGATCTGCGTTACGCGCCTTCAGACTGCTTCGAGACTTTCCCTTTCCCGGCCGGCTACGAAACCGACCCAGACTTGGAAACGGTGGGCCAGACCTACCACGACCACCGCGCCTCGTTGATGGACGCTGCCAACGAGGGCAAACCAAAACCTACAACCGCCTTCACAAATCGGACGAACGCGGCGAACCGATCCCACCGCCTGCCCGAGTTGCACGACGAAATGGATCGCGCCGTGCTGCGGGCCTATAACTGGCGCGATCTCGCCGAGGAACTGCGCCGTGTAATGGCGTTGGTTCCGCCCAAAGAACTGGAAGGAATCATGGGCGCTTGGTCTTCGGAAGGGATAAATGCTCGGAATGAGATCGGCTTGCTGGTGAGTAAGGGGTATGAGTCTTGGCAGCGGTTCGATGAAGAATACCGCGCCAATGCCGACCGAATTCGCTCCCAAGATGCCGGGCATGCTCAGTGGGAGGACATTGCGAATTTCTTGATGAAGCACGCAGCCGAACGTGGGCCCAGCACGACGCGGACGTCTTTTGTGCTTCGTGACCAAGACGTTGAGGCAATGGAAGAGCAATTGGCGACGGTAAAGATTGGCGATGCTGTTTTTGCTGTCGGCGAACTAGATGGAATTTCGTCAGATCCAATCGTCCAACAGTTGGCCCTAAATGTGCCCCTGGTGGCGCAAAAACTTCGCGAAGCCTTTCTGCCTGACCGAGTGGCCGGCGCCGCATATCTGACAAGACCTGCGTTGCTTCCCGGTGAGCTGCCGCGCGGGTCTTTCGGTCTGCTCGGGTTCCTTCGGCAGACGCTCCGATCGGGCGAGCGTGCAACCGAGGACCGGCTTTCTTTTCATACGTATCTAATGAGCGCGGACTCCACGCACCCTCTGGAACTCGATCGGAAGCTGGCGTTCGAGCTGATCAAGAGACTGCACGAAGCCAGCCGCATTCGAGAACCGCAACCGATCGGAGTAGAAGCGGCGATAGAGATGGCCGAGTCGACGATCCTCCAAGAGATGAGGCGTCCGAGCGAGTCCGACCTTGCGGAACGTATTCGACATGTCGTTTGGCCGCTTGCGGCGATCGTCGTCGTGTAAGGGATTTGGGCGGGCAAACCCGCGGAAACCGCCGCGAGGCCGCGTTCGGGGCGCCGCGGAGCGCCGAAATCGCCTATTGCGTTGCCACGGCGGTCGGCAAATATCGGCAAGCTCTCCCAGGAATCGTGTTCCGACGGGCTGTTTCGCGACGGCGGGCGTATCACACTGAGCGCCGCTGAATATCGAGCGTGACTTGCGAACCGAAGATTTCAGGACATGACGGAACCCGTTCGTATGGAAGCGCCGACCCCGCCGCGCGACCGCCTCTTGATCCTCTCCAAACCCACGACCCCGGTCGAAGCGCGTGACCGCCTCATCGACCTCCTGCGCCGCGACCTCGTCGGCCCCCATCCCGATTTCGACCCCGACCCCGACCTCGCGCGCGAAGTCCTGTCGGGAACGAACTCTTGCAACTGGTATCTGACCGGCTTTCTCGGCCCGCGCCGCATCACCGGCGCCGCGCGCCGCCTCGCCGCGGTCGCCGGCTCCGACGCCGCCCAAGAGGAGGCCGCTCAGGATTTGCTCGAAGCCCAGCGCGGCAGCGAAGGCATGGAGGACGGCGCGACAGGCAAAGGCGTCGCCCCCGACGACGGATCGGGGGAGCGTCCTCCGACCCGCTCCTTCGAACCCTCCTCGCTCGGCCTCACGGTGCTGCTGCCGCGCGACGCGCGCGAACTGAAGGCGCGCGTGACCTGGGGCGATTATGTCACCGAACCCCGGCTCGACGACGCCGTCTTCTTGCCCGAGGCGCGCGAGGCTGCGGAAGCGCGCGGCGACACGCCGAAGCCGTTCGCGCGCAACACTATCGACTGGCGCAGAGTCCCGCGCGAGGAGCGGGTTGCGATTCCGCTCTATCCCGGCGACGCGCCGCAAACGATCGTGATCCGCGACAGCGCCGCGCCGATGGCGCCGGGCGGCGGCCTCGAACTCGTCGTCTCCGCTCGCGACACTGTCACCGCCGGCATCGACGGCGTCAAACGCGAGCTGCTCGCGGTCTCCGTGTTTCTGGTCAATGCGAGGACGAAGACGCTCGGCCGCTACGGCGACCTCGCCTTCTGTTTCCAGGCCCGCCTGCAACTCGATTTCGAGGGAGGCTTCGAGAACCGCGACGACCGCGCCTCCTAAGACGCGACGGATTTTGATGAACGCCTCGTCGACCTGCAGTACCGCGATGTCTGCTCCTATTCCGTCGGCCACAACACCTCGGGTGACTGGGCGCCCGCGGGACGCCGAGCGGCGCATGACCACCGTCTTCACCAACCCGCTGCCGGCGCAGGATGTCGAAAAGCTCGGCGCCGACATTAAGGTTGCCGGCGTCGAACGCGGGATGGACGCGCTCGCCACGGCCGCGGCCAATGCGGCGACGCTCGACGCCGCCCTCAGCGGCCTCCCGCTCGCCTACGCCAGGTGGGCGAAGGCCCAGGCCGAATTGGCGGCCGGACTGAGCGGCGTATATCGAGACGGCGCGTCAGCGCATCCAATCCGGCATCGCTCGGCTGAAGGCCGTTGCGACCAGCCGCGAGGCCTTCGCCATCATGAACCGCGTGATGGACCGATCCAACCGCCAGCGTGGCGCGACGCTCAACGGCAAGCCGCCGGACCAGCAGAAGCCGCCGACCTGGCGCCTGTTCCAGCTCGCCCTTCATCCTGCTCAATCTCGACGGGCTCGTCGATCCCGCGCATCCCGACCGTCCTATCGTCGACCTACTGTTCTTCCCGGCCGGCGGCGGCAAGACCGAGGCCTACCTCGGCCTCGCCGCCTTCGCCATCGCCCGGCGCCGGCTCAATAATGCCGGCCTCGCCGGCGCGGGCCTCTCGGTCGTCATGCGATACACGCTGCGGGTTCTGACGCTCGACCAGCTTCACCGCGCCGCCGGCCTGGTCTGCGCGCTGGAACTCGAACGCAAGGCTCTGGGCCGGCTCGGAACCTGGCCGATCGAAATCGGCCTCTGGGTCGGCGGCGCGGCGACGCCGAATAATCTCGGCAGCGCGAAGAACCAGAAAGAAAATACCGCTGTCTATTGGCTGAACCAATACCGCAAAGGGAGCGGGCCGCCACCGGCGCCGCTCAAAGACTGCCCGTGGTGTGGCACGCAGTTCAAGGAAAAGATTGCTTCCGGCTGCTCCCGAGCGCTGCGACGCCACAGCGGCTCGACATTCGCTGCGATAATGTCGATTGCGCGTTCTCATCCGACCGTTTACCGATTGTCGTCATCGACGAGGAAATCTATCGCCGCCTGCCGGCCTTCATGATCGCGACGATCGACAAGTTCGCAAATGTGCCTTGGGAGGGCCGTTCCGGCGCCTTCTTTGGACACGTCGAGCGGAATGACCAGACGGGCTTCTTCGGCGCGGCGGAGGCTGGAGGCTCTCGATTGGGCAACGAATTGCGCCCCATCGACCTGATTATTCAGGACGAGCTTCACCTGATCTCGGGTCCGTTGGGCACGATCGCGGGTCTGTACGAAACGGCCTTCGACCTGTTGGCGTCGCGCTCGATCGATGGGGAAAGGCGCGGGCCGAAGATCGTCGCTTCGACGGCCACGGTCCGCAGAGCGGAAAAGCAGATTCGCAGCCTGTTCGGTCGAGAGCGAACCGCGATCTTTCCCCCGCCAGGCGTTGAACGGACCGATTCGTTCTTCGCGGAGATCGACAGCGAGAACCCATCGCGGCTTTATGTCGGAGTCGCCTCGCGGGGCGTGGACCGAAGCTCGTCTTCCTTCGCGCCTTGCAGACGTTGTTGGCGGGCGCCGCGGCACTTTCGACCAAAGGGAAAGACGATCCGGTCGACCCCTATTTGACCACGCTCTGCTACTTCAACGCGCTGCGCGTACTCGGCGGCGCGCGCCGGATCGTCGACGACGAAGTGCGTGCGCATCTGACGAGTTACGGAAGAAATCGCGTGCGCCGCGAGCCTACGGGCGCTCCCTTCGGCAATTGCACGCTGCGCGAAATCCAGGAGCTGACCTCGCGCTATACAGCAGGTCTCGGAAGCGCGGACGCGTCTCGGCGATCCCGCCTGCGAGAAAAACGCCGTCGACGTTGCGCTCGCCACCAACATGATTTCCGTCGGTCTTGACATCGGTAGGCTCGGACTGATGGTCGTGCAGGGCCAGCCGAAGACCGCTGCGGAGTACATCCAGGCGACGTCGCGCGTCGGGCGCCAGGCGCTGAAGCATGGCCTCGTCGTGACGCTGCTGAACATCCACAAGCCGCGCGATCGTACGCACTACGAACAGTTCCGTGGGTTCCATATGAGCTTCTATCGGGCGGTTGAAGCAACGAGCGTGACGCCTTTCGCACCGCGGGCGCTCGACCGCGCTCTGGCCGCAACACTGGTCGCGGCGCTGCGACATGTCGATCCCGACCTCACGCCCAACAAGGCGGCGGACCGGATCGCTGGCGCCGCAAGCGCCTTTCAGCGCGTCAGGGTCGTGGTCGAGGCGAAGATGCGATTCGCCGGTTACGACAGCGTGTCAATTCAGGGGTGTCTGGCGCGTCTCGACGAACTGAGGACCGCATGGATCGAGATCTCCGCTTCGTTGGCGCCTGCGCCAAAGGGCATCTTCAGGATGTCGAGTGGCGGTGCATCTCGCATCGTAACGGAGACCGTTCCTGCCGCAAGCCGCTGTTTTGGGTCGAACGTGGAGTCAGCTCTGACCCGTCGGACATTTCGGTTCGCTGCACCTGCGGCGCCACGCGGTCACGCTGGCCGATCTCTACAAGCCGAAGTTCTTGGGCCAGTGCGAGGGCCACCGTCCGTGGCTGACGCCGCGCCGCATGGCTGGGGAGGCTTGCGCCGACGACCTGAGGCTGCTGCCTCGTTCGGCGACCAACACCTACTTCCCTCAGACCGTCACGGTGATCTCGCTGACGAAAGCGGACGACCGCGTACGCCAGACGATATCGGAGCACAAGACGACGATCGACGGGATACGCTTTTTGCCGAACTTTTTGGAGGTCTGCGCGTAATTCCGCAAACGAAGGAGGCTTTCAAGGCTTTCTTGGACGACGAGATCGTGCGCGCGCTAGCTAAAGAAAGCCTTGAAGCGGCACCGGCAAACGTAAATCCGCGTATAGCGGAGTTCGACCTGCTGACGAAGGGGACGCCCTTCATCGGCACCGACACGGCGGGTTCCTTCTTCTACGCTGAAACCTTACCGCGCGAAGCCGTGGGTCTTCAGTCGCCCTGGGATTCATTCCTCAAAAACGTGGTCAAAGTGCATCGCCTGCGAGAGGTGACTTGCCTGTATGGCTTCACGCGCCTGGAGCAGCCCTCAAGGCGAAGGGGATCACGCTCATTGCGGCGTCTGCTCCGACGTTCTTCGTCGAGGATACTCCGACCGCCGTCCTGGTGCGCCAGGTGCTCGGAGCCGTGGCGCAGTTTGAAAAGGCGACGACTGTCGCGAAGCTCGCGGCAGCGCGGAAGCGGAAGCGCATCGCGACCGGCGTGAAAGTTGAGGGGCGCAAGAGCCATGCCGAGGCAAGGCCCGACGTCGTCAAACTGGCGAAGGCGCTGGCGCGAAAGAAGCCGAAAGGCGGGAAGCTGAG
>JBAQGU010000005.1:0-3180 GCA_049287975.1 Roseiarcus sp. | reverse complement strand
GGGCGAACCCCCTGCAGTAGTCCGACGATTTCGTCGCCCGTGAGGGTCTCGAACTCCATCAGGCCTTTGGCGAGGGTCTCGAGGTCGGCGCGGCGCTCGGTGAGGATGCGCGTGGCGTTCTCGTGCGCCTCGTGAACGAGCCGGCGCACTTCCTCGTCGATCGTCTTCGCGGTCTCCTCCGAGATGTTCTGCGTGCGGCCCATGGAATACCCTAGGAACACTTCCTCCTGGTTCTCGCCATACATGACCGTGCCGAGCTTCTCGGAAAAACCGAGGCGCGTCACCATCGCGCGGGCAATCTTGGTCACCTGCTGGATGTCGCCGGCGGCGCCGGAGGTCACCTTGTCCTTGCCGAACACCAGCTCCTCGGCGACGCGACCGCCCATCGCCATCGCGAGCATCGAGACCAACTGCTCGTAGCTCTGCGAAATCTGGTCGCGTTCCGGCAAGGATTGCACCATGCCTAGCGCCCTGCCGCGTGGGATGATCGTCGCCTTGTGAATCGGCGTGCTCGCCGGCATCGTGATCGAAACGAGCGCATGGCCGGCCTCGTGATAGGCGGTCAGCTGCTTTTCTTCCTCGGTCATCATCAGGGTTCGTCGCTCGGCGCCCATCATGATCTTGTCGCGCGCGTCCTCGAACTCCGCCTTGGTGACGACGCGTTTGCCACGCCGCGCCGCGAGCAGCGCAGATTCGTTGACGAGATTCATCAGGTCCGCGCCCGAAAAGCCCGGCGTGCCTCGCGCGACGACCTTGAGATCGACGTCGGGCGCGAGCGGCACTTTGCGCACATGCACGCGCAAGATCTTCTCGCGGCCAATGAAGTCCGGGTTCGAGATCACGATCTGGCGGTCGAATCGGCCGGGGCGCAGCAACGCGGGGTCGAGCACGTCGGGCCGGTTGGTCGCCGCGATGATGATGATGCCTTCGTTCTGCTCGAACCCGTCCATCTCGACGAGCAACTGGTTGAGCGTCTGCTCGCGCTCGTCGTTGCCGCCGCCCAGGCCCGCGCCGCGATGGCGCCCCACCGCGTCGATTTCGTCGATGAAAATGATGCAGGGTGCATTCTTCTTGGCCTGCTCGAACATGTCGCGCACGCGGCTCGCGCCGACGCCGACGAACATTTCGACGAAGTCGGAGCCCGAAATCGTGAAGAACGGCACGTTCGCCTCACCGGCGACCGCGCGCGCGGTCAGCGTCTTGCCGGTGCCCGGAGGGCCGACGAGCAGCACGCCGCGGGGAATGCGTCCGCCGAGCTTCTGGAACTTCTGCGGATCGCGCAGGAATTCCACGATCTCCTGCAGGTCTTCCTTTGCCTCGTCGACGCCCGCGACATCCTCGAAGGTCACGCGGCCCTGCGCTTCGTTCAGCAGTTTGGCCTTGGACTTGCCGAAGCCCATCGCCTTACCGGCGCCGCCCTGCATCTGCCGCGACATGTAGATCCAGACGCCGAGGAACAGCAGCAGCGGGAGGCCGTTGATCAAGAGGGTCAGCAGCCAGGAATTGCCGTCCGAAGGCGCCTTGGCCGTAATCGCGACCCCCTTGGTGTAAAGTTGATCGACGAGTTGCGGATCGCTCGGCGCATAGGTCTGGAAGGCGCGCCCATCCTTATAGTGTCCCGATATGTCGGGACCTGCGATGGTGACGTCGCGAACATGGCCCGCGTCGACCTCGGTCAAGAGCTGGCTGAACAGAATCTCGCTGCTCGGCGCTTTTTGAGAGGGGCTCTGGAACAGCGTCACGAGCGCCAGCACCAGCAGGAATATGATCACCCAGAGGGCAAAATTGCGCAAATTGGCGTTCATCGCGTTCCCATTGGCAGCGGAGGCGCCGACCGACTCTTCCTCGACCGTTCAGGCTGTCCCATCGTCCCATTTAAGTGGCCTCGGGGCGATTGCCAAGAGAAGCTGGAAAAACCACTAAACGCCAAGAGTCTGAACAAAAGTCCCCGAAGCAGGAGTGAAGCCCTCAAATTCGTCTTTTCCACGACGGCTCGCTCAAGGGTCCGCAGCCTCAAGGGCTACGCAAGAACGCGGCCGGCTTTTGTCCCAAAATGCGCCACGCCCCGATCATGCCCAAACCGATGGTGAGCGCCAAGCCGGCGCCGGCGGCGGCCAAGGCGGGGCCCGCGTCGAATTCAAAGTCGAAACCCATCACTTTGGCGACGATCACATAGGCCGCCAGCGTGCCCGCGCCGACGCCGAACGTCGCCGTCGCGACGCCCAATGTCGCGTATTCGATCAGAAAGGTCGCGATCAGTTGCCCTCGGGTCGCGCCCAGAATCTTCAAAATGACCGCGTCCGCCATGCGCGCGCGCCTGTTGGCGGCGAGCGCGCCGGCCAGCACGAGCACGGAAGTCCCCAGAGCGACGCTGGAGGCCGCGCGAATCGCTTCCGTCAATTTGCCCACCAGCGCCTCGACCGCCTCCAGAGCCTCGCGCACCCGCACCGCCGACACAGCGGGAAACTGCCGCGCCGTCGCCTTGAGCAGCGCGGTCTCGCTCCGCGGGCTCGATCCGTCCGCCATCGCCGCCGTCACCAGCAGCGAATGCGGCGCGCCCGCGAATGTGTTCGGCGAGAAAACCAACACGAAGTTGATCGCGAAGTTCCGCCAGTTCACCTTTCGCAGGTTCGCGATCTCGGCCCTGATGTTTCGCCCCAGAACATTCACGGTCAGCGAATCCCCGACATGCAGCCCCAGGCCGGCTGCGACCTCAGCCTCCAGCGAAACGAGCGGCGGGCCTTTATAGTTCCCGTCCCACCATTTCCCCGCGACGATTTCCGAGCCCGGCGGCGGCGCATTCGCGAAAGTTACACCGCGGTCGCCTTCCAAAACCCAGGCGGCGCTCTCCCTGGCTTTGAAATCAGCGGCGTCGACGTCGCCGATCCTGACGATCCGCCCGCGCATCATCGGCGCTTCTGCGATCGAGGCGCCGGGCGCCTCCGCGGCGAGAAAATCGAGGAACGGCGTGATTTCGCCGCTTCGCACGTCTAGAAAATAAAAACTCGGCGTCGCGCCTCCGGCGCCCGGGTGAAGCTGGCCACGCAGGTTCGTATCCACGAGCGCCAGCGTGACGAGCACCGCCAGTCCCAGCCCCAGCGATATGACGACGGAGGGTGTCAGCGCGCCCGGACGGTGCAGATTGGCGATCGCCATGCGCCACGCGACCGACCGCGCGCG
>JBAQGU010000004.1:0-14058 GCA_049287975.1 Roseiarcus sp. | reverse complement strand
GGGTCGATCTCTTCCGCACGCCGTTGCGCGAGAAAGCCGCGCAAGTCGGCCGGCAGCAGACCGGTGAAATCGGCTACGTCTGGCGGGGCGCCGAAGCGCTCGTTCAGGAAGGCTAGAAACTGCCTGGCGTCGCGCCCATAAGCCTCCAGCGTCTTGGTCGCGAGCCGCCGCTCGTCGCGCAGCGACGCCAGCCAGGCAACGACGCGTGCGGCGAGTTCGGGTGCGGCAGGAAAGGCGAGGGCAGGATCGGGCATCGCGTTACAATGCACCGCGCGGGTTAAGTGGCCGTTGCCGTCGTCAAAGGTTTCGCGAGGCGAGCTACCGAGCTCGTTTCGCTGGCGCTAATCCGTCTTCGCGGCCGCCGCCACCGCCGAGCTCTTCGAATCGGCCCCAATTCGGACGACATCGCCCGTCTGCGTCGACTCCAGCGGATTGTCGATCAGCCGGTCGGACACAGCCAGCCCCGATTGAATCTCGACGCGATTGCCGAAATCGCGCCCGAGGGTCACCGGCTTCAACACGACCCTGTTGTCCGCGCCCACCGCGGCCGCGCGCATCCCGTGGGCGCCAAAGATCAACGCGGTGCTCGGAATGCTGAGGGTGTCCGAGGCGGAGGGAATGTGGAAATGAACTTCAGTGAAGGCCCCGGGCCAGAGTTTTCCGTCGGGATTGTCGGCCTGCAGCTCGACCAAGCCGGTTCGGGAATTCTCCACTACCGAATTCGACGTCGACACGAGCTCCGCCTCGAAGGTCTCCTTCTGACCGGGGATATGCAGCGTCGCCTTGATTCCCGGCCTCAGCTCGCCGAGGAATGCCTGCGGGACATTCACGTAAATGCGCATCCGATGGATGTCGGCGACCTGAAACAAAGCTCTTCCCGTCGTCCCGCCGGCGTTCACGAGGTCGCCGATATCGACGTTTCGAGCCGTGACGACGCCGTCGAACGGCGCCTTGATCTGCTCGAACCCGATCAACTCCACGAGCCGGTTCACTGCGGCCTGCTGGGCCACGACATTCGCCTTGGCGACCGAAAGCGCCGCCATGCGTGACGCCGCCGTCAGGCGATCCGTGTCGCCTTGTTCCTTGCTGGACCAGCCTTGCGTGACGAGCTGGGACGTTCTCGCGTCGGTCACTTTGCCGAGATCGGCGTTCGCTTGCGCTTGCTCGACCGCCGCCTTCAATTGGACGAGTTGCGCTCTGGCCTCCTCGAGCTGCTGATCGAGATCGGGCGCGGAAATCGTCGCAAGGGTCTCCCCTTTCATCACGTGGGCGCCGATATCCTTCTGCCAGGTGGTGATGTAGCCGCTGGCGCGCGCGAACAGCGTCCCGCTGTAGTAGGCGCTCACGTTGCCCGGCAGGACCAGGTCTTCTTCGGTCGAACCGCGTTCCGGCTGCACGAGCCGCACGTTCGCGACCGCCTGTTCGTTGGTCCAGGCGGCGACTTCGAGCCTGCTCTTCTCGCGGTCCGCTATTCCGGAAACCGCGGTTGCTATCGCGCCGATCGCTACGACGCTGAGGAAAAGCAGGACTCGGCGCAGCTTTAGGGGCGGGATGGAGGTTTCGGCGGACATGGCGACTCCAAGTCAGGCGTGGGACGGCAGGGCCGCAAGAGGCTCGTGGGTTGTGACTCGACTCGGCCGGCGTCCGTGCGCGATGCAGAACAGCGTCGGCACGAACAACAGCGTCGCGAAAGTAGCGAATAGCAGGCCGCCGATGACCGCGCGGCCCAACGGCGCATTCTGCCCCTCCTCGATCGCCATCGGCGCCATGCCGATGATCATCGCGAGCGCGGTCATCAAAACGGGGCGGAATCGCGTGGCGCCCGCCGCCAGCGCGGCCGCTACCGCGTCCTTGCCCTCGGCGAGCTGCTCGCGCGCGAAACTGACGACCAGAATGCTGTTCGCCGTGGCTACGCCCATGCACATGATGGCGCCCGTGAGGGCTGGCACGGACAAAGTCGTATGCGTCGCGAACAGCATCCAGACGATGCCCGCGAGCGCGGCGGGTAGCGCCATGATGATGACGAAAGGATCGAGCCAGGACTGAAAATTAACGACGATCAGAAGATAGATCAGTACTATCGAAAACGCCAGACCCACGAGCAGCTGCTGGTAGGCGCTCACCATCGTGGCGACTTGGCCGCGAATGGCTACGGTCGAGCCTCTGGGCAGCTCGGCGCGCGCCTCGTCGACGATTTTCTGAATGTCGCTCGCGACGGCGCCGAGATCGCGCCCCTGCGTCGTCGCATAGATATTGACGGTGGGGCGGATATCGTAGTGGTCGACGACGGCGTTCAGAGGCTCCGGCGAAAAGGTCGCCAGACCGCCGAGCAGCTGCGTCGATTGAGCGGCCGTCAGCGGCAGATTTTTCAGATCCCCCATCGTATCGATGTTGTATTGCGGCGTCTGCACCGAAACGCCGTAAGATACACCGTTGGACGGATCGAGCCAATAGGTCGGCGCGGTCTGGGTGCTGCCCGACAGCGTCGCTTGAATGCTGGTCGAGGCGTCGCTTTCCGTCAGCCCGACGACGCCGGCGAGTTCGCGGTTGAAGTCGACCTTCATCCCGGGGTTTTGGAACTCCTCCTGAATGCGCGGATCCGCGACGCCCGGAACAAGCCGTATCTTGGCGAGCAGCTTTTCTGCGAAGGACCGGCTCGCCGCGAGGTTGTTGCCCGCGATCTGGACGTCGAGCGGCGCCGGCGATCCGAAATTCAGGATCTGGCTGACGATATCGGCGGGCAGGAACGAGAATGTCGTGCCGGGAAATGCTTTCGGAAGCTGTTCGCGCAAGGTCTTCACATAGGCGTCCGTGGGGGTTGGTCCTTCATTCAACGTGACCAGCATGTCGCAGTCGAAGACGCCGATGGTGCCAGAATTTCCGTAGGAGTTGTTGATGCCGCTGATCGGCAGGCCGATGTTGTCGACGACGCTCCCGACCCGGCTCGGCGGAATGATCGCTCTGATCTTCTGTTCGATCTTGTCGGCCAGCAGCGTCGTCTCCTCGATCCGGGTCCCGGTCGGCGCCCGGAAATGCATCCTGATCGCTCCGCCGTCGACCGAGGGGAAGAAATCCTCTCCGAGGTAAGGGAAGAGACCTAGAGACAGCAGGGCCACGCAGAGGAAGCCGGCCGCAAACGCCTTGCGATGCCGCAGCGCCAACTGCAGCAGGCCGAGGTAACCCAGGCGCAGCCGCTCGAAACGATGTTCGAACCCGCGTTGAAAGCGAGTGAACAGGCCCGCTCGCCGCGTTTCGCCGCCCTCCGCGAGATGCGAATGGACGTGCTGGTTGCGCAGCAGAAAGTGGGCCATCGTCGGCACCAGCGTGTAGGTCAGCAGATAGGACGCGATCATCGCGAACACCACCGCCATCGCGAGCGGCCTGAACAGGTAGCCGGCGACGCCGCCGAGCGAAAGCAGCGGTACGAAGGCGATGCAGATGCAGAACAGCGCGATCGTCGCCGGCGGCATGATTTCGTGGGCGCCGCGCGTGATCGCCGTCAGGATGTCTTCGCCGTGCTCCTCCATATGGCGATTGATATTTTCGATCGTGACCGTGGCGTCGTCGACGAGGATGCCGACCGCCAGCGCCAATCCGCCGAGAGTCATCACGTTGATCGTCTGGCCGAGCAGCGAAAGGGCGGTCAGGGAGCAAAGCACGGCGAGAGGTATCGAGACCGTGATGATCAGCGTCGATCGCCAACTGCCGAGAAAAACCAGGATCATCAAGCCGGTGAGCGCCGCCGCGATCACACCTTCGCGGGCGACGGCCGTGACCGAATCTTTGACGAAGCCCGACTGGTCTCCGACGTACTTGAGCGTGACGCCCGGCGGCAGGGTCGCCTGGATGGTCGGCAATCGCGCCTTTATCTCGGCGATGATGTCCAGGGTCGAAATCCCGCCGATCTTCAAGATCGACATCAACACGCCCTTCTTGCCGTCCAATTGCACCACGTTGGTCTGGGGCGGCGAGCCGTCGTGAACGTAGCCGATGTCGCGCATGAAGACGACGACGCCGTCGACCACTTTGACGGGCAGATTATTGAAATCTTTCAGTATCTTTGGGGAATCGTTGAGGTCGATAGTGTATTCCTTCGGACCTATCTTCTCCGTGCCGACGGGGGTGATGAGGTTCTGCCGGGCGAGCGCATTGCCGACGTCGTTCGCCGACAGATTATGGGCGTGCAGCGCATGCTGATCCAAATCGATCTGCACTTGTCTCGTGGAGCCGCCGTAGGGGTACGGCAGCTGCGCGCCTGCGACCGTCGCCAGTTGCGGTCGAATGAAATTGAGCGCGAGGTCGGCGAGCTGCGTCTGCGAGAGCGCGTCGCTCGACAGTGCGAGCTGGATGATCGGAACGCTCGACGCATTGTAGACCAGAATGATCGGCGGAGTGACGCCGGGCGGCATTTGCTTCAGGACGGTTTGCGAGATCGACGTGACCTGCGTTTGCGCGGCGCTGATGTCGACGTTGGGTTGAAAGTAGATCTTGACGATCCCGAGACCGGGAAGCGATTTCGACTCGATATGCGCGATGTCGTTGACCGTCGTCGAAAGCGCCCGCTCATAGCCCGATAGGATTCGACCGGCCATGTCGTCCGGCGGCAGGCCGGTGTAGCTCCAGACCACGGAAACGACGGGGATGCCGATGTTCGGAAAAATATCGGTGGGCGTCCGAATCGCCGCCTGGACGCCGAAAATCAGGATCAAGATCGCCATGACGACGAACGTGTAGGGGCGTGAAAGGGCTATTCGAACGATCGCTGTCATGATCCCGAGTCTATAATTCGCGTACTACGTCGTAAGTACGACCTCGTGCCTTTACGCCGCACTGCAACATAACGTCGCGTCGGGACGAAACCTAGACGCCATCTCATAACAATGTGTTGAACGTCCTCGCTGCCGGAGAGCGCGCTCGGGCCAGAAAATCCAGTCAATGCGGGGAGTTCTCGACGCTCGTGTTCCGTAGTCCCGCAGCGCCGGCCGCAGACGGCTAAAACGCTGCTCCTTGCTGCGGTGCAACATAGGATCCCAATGCAGCCGATGTCGCGCGTCATGACGAAAAATTGAACCACCGCCGTGATGGCCTCGGCTCTGCGGTCCCGCGAAAGCCCAAAGAGGGGAGTTTTTGGCGCCTCTCTCGCGCCGTTCTCAGGTGACGCCCGGAAATACGCGCGGCGCTTCCAGTTTCGTCATGTACGGGCTTGACCCGTGCATCCAGGGTCGGCGTCCGCCGGACAATCATGGAAAGCGCTAGCCGGGCATGACGAGTGGCCGCGCAAGCCGCATGACTCCGTTGTTTCTGGACATGGCCTAATAAGCCGGGGCCAAATACATAGGGTGCGCATCGATTGCAGCGTTGCTTGCGAGGACGGCGGATTCGCGAGCTGAGAATCGTGACGCCGAGTGATGGGATGGGTCGGGCTCGACCTCGCGCCGCAAGACCCCACGATGACAGGCGGGGCAAGGCGGAGACTCGGGCTCAATCGTTTGCGTAGACTCCACCACAAGCCTCGCAACTCGCCGCGGCAGGAACGGTCACAGCCATTCCGACAGCTGCGCCGCCGGCCAGGAGAAAGAGCGCGGTGAAGACCAGGGCGAAGAGATTTTGCATGATAGGGCCCCCGAGAGCCATTGGAGCCGCCGAAGTTCGAAGCGACAACGGGAGTGTGAATAAATCCGCGCGCCGTCGCCCGAAGTGGCTTTTCCCACATGTCGGACGGGGCGGCGGGACAGTCGCTACTACCAGCCCGGCAGGCCAAGCTTCCACGCCGCATCCAAGGGCGCGGCGGCGTTCGGGATCCGGCGCAATTTCGCCTTCTAAAAAATTGCGACACTTTCTTTCTGGAGAGCTATGTTCATGTTATGTTCCATTCGTCGCCCTTCTGCACCCAGGAACCGCCATGGCCAAGCCCTCTAAGAAGTCCCGCCGCGACAAAGCGTTCCCGCCCGCCGTCGAACTCGCGCCCCGCCTCGCGCCGCGCCGCGCGTCGGCCGAGCGGCGGATGCGAATCCTGGAGCGCCTGACATGCGGGCTCACGGTCGCGCATATCGCGCGCCTCGAGAAGCTCACGCTTCACCGCGTTCGCCAGATCATTGCGGGGATGCTGGAAAAGCGCGAGCTAGATCCGCCGGCCGGGTTCGTGCAACTGCAGATCGCCCGGCTCAGTGAGGCGATGATCGTCGCGCGTACGATGATGATGGAGGGCGATCTTCAGGCGATGGACCGGATGATCGGGCTGACGCGCGAGCTCGACCGCTATCACGGTTTCGCGCCGCCGCGGCTTCCCCTCCCGGCCGAGACCGCGTCGCCTCGCCTCGCAACGTCGCCGCCGCGCGCGTTGCTGGCGGCGCCGGACGGAGCGGAAGGGAAATTTTCCTCCTCGCAAGATGTTGAAAACACACAAAATGGGGCAATTTTCATCCCGGCCCTCGTCGGCGAAGAAGGGTAGCGCCGCCCGTCCCGCTCCCCCCTTCACCCCAGCAAATCCACCAGATGCGGGATCAACGGCGCGTCGGCGGGCGGCATGGGGTAGTCGCGCAGCGCCTTCGCTCGCACCCATTTCAGCGCCTGCGCTTCGCGCGATTGCACGAAGCCGTCCCACCGGCGGCAGACGAAGAGCGGCATCAGCAAATGGAAGTCGGCGTAGGTGTGGCTGGCGAAGGTCAGCGGCGCCAGGCACGCGGCCTTGACCTCGATGCCGAGTTCCTCGCGCAGCTCCCGGATCAGCGCGTCCTCGGGCCGCTCGCCGGGCTCCAGCTTGCCGCCGGGAAACTCCCAGAGGCCCGCGAGCTGCTTGCCCTCGGGACGCTGGGCGATCAGCACGCGATCGTCGGCGTCGACCAGCGCGACGGCGACGACGAGCAGCAGCCTCACGAGCGGTAGTCGCCGTTGATCGCAACGTACTCCTTGGTCAGATCGCAGGTCCAGACCTTTGCGCGCGCGCTGCCGATTCCGAGCTTCACGCCGATCACGATCTTCGGCCGCTTCATATAGGCCGACGTGTCGGCTTCGTTGTAGGCGGGGTCGCGCAGGCCCTGATGGGCTACGCGGATATCGCCGAAATAGATGTCGAGCTTGTCGCGCTCGGCCTTCTCGCCGGCCTTGCCCACCGCCATCACGACGCGGCCCCAATTGGCGTCCTCGCCGGCACAGGCGGTCTTGACCAGCGGCGAATTGGCGATCGACAGCGCAATTCGCTTGGCCGCCTTGCGCGAGGCCGCGCCCTCGACCCTCACCTCGATGAACTTGCGCGCGCCCTCGCCGTCGCGGACGACCTGATGCGCGAGATCGAGCAGGAGCTTGTCGAGCGCGCGCCTGAATGCGCCGAGCCGTGGGTCATCCGCGTCGACGATTTCCGGCGCGCCGCGCCGCGCTGCGGCGCCAGTCGCGAATAGCAGCAGCGTATCCGAGGTGGAGGTGTCGCTGTCGACCGTGATCGCGTTGAACTAACGCCGCACGGATTTAGACAGCATCGCCTGGAGGGCGGGGGCCGCGATCGCCGCGTCCGTGAACACGAACGACAGCATGGTCGCCATATCGGGCGCGATCATGCCAGCGCCTTTGGCGATGCCGTTGATGACGACCTCGGTCTCGCCGATGGGTACGCGGGCGGTGGCGACTTTCGGGAACGTGTCGGTCGTCATGATCGCGCGCGCCGCGTCCATCAGCCCATCGGGATTCGCGCCGGCGACGAGCCCTTCGAGCGCGCGCGCGATCCGGCTCGCCTCGAGCGGTTCGCCGATTACGCCGGTTGAGGCCATGAAAACCTCGCCGGGCTCGGCGCCGATCGCCTTCCCGACGGCTTCGCCGACATGGGCGACCGCGCTCGCGCCGACCGCGCCGGTGAACGCGTTGGCGTTGCCGGAATTGACGATCAGCGCGCGCGCCACACCGTCGGCCAGATGCGCGCGGCACCAATCGACAGGCGCCGAGGGACATAGGGAGCGCGTGAAGACGCCAGCGACCGCCGTGGGCGCATCGAACAGCGCAAGCATCACGTCGGTGCGTCCGGCATAGCGCACACCAGCCGCGGCGGTCGCAAATCGCACCCCCTCTATCGCGGGCAGCGAAGGATATTTCTTCGGCGCGAGCGGCGAGAGTGGGGCGGGCGCGGCCATGGCGCGGATCCTTCAACGGACGATGGGGCCGAGGCTGTAACGCCTCGGCCGGCATTTCAGAAGGTCGCCCGCACCGCGATCAAGGGGTCTTCGGTTTGGGAGGTTCGGTCGAAGGCGCGGGATCGGCCGGTTTCGCGGGTTCGGCCGGCTTGGCCTCCTCGGCGAACCGTTCGATCTTGGCCTTGTCGCGCAGCGATGTGATCAGCGCCGTCTGCGCTTTTTGCGCGACAAAGCGAGCGGCCTGGTCCTTCACCTGTTCGAAGGGCGGAAACGTCTTCATCCGTTTGCCCTCGACCTTGATGATGTGCCAGCCAAACTGCGACTTCACGGGATCGGAGACTTGGCCCGGCTCGAGCTTGAACGCCGCGTCGGCGAATTCGGGGACCATGCGGTCCTTGGTGAACCAGCCGAGGTCGCCGCCGTCGCCCGCCGGGTCCTTCGAGAGTTCGGTCGCGACCTTGGCGAAATCCTCCCCGGCCTTGATGCGGGCGAGGGCCGCCTTGGCCTCCTCCTCCGTAGGCAGCAGGATGTGCCGGGCGTGGACCTCCGGCTCGGGCGGCTGCGCCTTGGCGGCCTCGTCATACGCCTTGCGCTCGGCCTCCTCCGTCGTGGCGGATTTGGCCACGTTGGTCAGCAGCCCCTCCATCGCCAGCTTGTCGTGATAGTAGGCCAAACGGCGCGCAAAGTCGGCGGTGCCGTCGAGTTTGTCCGCAAGCGCCTGCTTGGCCACCAGCCTGAGATCGATGAGATAGTCGAGCACGTATTTCTCGCGCTCGGGACCTTCGAGCTTCTCGGGAAGGCCGGGGCCGATGTCGGCCAGCGCGTCGTTGTAGTCGTCCTCGGTGATCGCGGCGCCGTCGACCTTCGCCAGGATTTTGGATTCGGCCCGAGCGGTCGCGGCTAGGGCGGCCAGAAGGCCAAGGGCGCCGAGGGCCAGAACAAAGGCGGACGCGCGAGATCGCGCCGCCCGGGGTGGGAACATTCTCATGGGGGCTCCTATTGGGGGCTGCGCTTACACGGCCCTGTCGTCGTCGGCAGCGCGTATAATCCGAAATCGAGGAATTTGCGAGGGCAAGACTCCAAAAATGCTTTCGGACCCTGGGATCGCTCGCCGGTGTCTGGCGGTGGCGATCGGTCCTAGCCGCGACGCGGCCCTGACAGCCGACGTCCCATGTCCGATATTCTCGATATCAGCTGCTTTCGCGCGCGGCCCCGACAGGCAGAAACGGCGCCATCCCGCGCCGCGCCAATTCGTCGGCGCGTTCGTTCATCGGATCGCCCGCGTGGCCCCTGACCCAGCGCCAGTCGATTTCGTGACGTTGGGTCGCTTCATCGAGGCGCCGCCAAAGGTCGTCGTTCTTGACCGGCTTCCTGTCCCGGGTGCGCCAGCCGTTGCGTTTCCAATTGCCCATCCAGACGGTCACGCCGTCGCGCAGATATTGGGAATCGGTGTGCAATTTGACGACTGCGGGACGCTTGAGAGCCTCGAGTGCGGCGATCGCGGCCGTCAGCTCCATGCGATTGTTGGTGGTCAGCGCCTCGCCGCCGCACAAGTCCTTCTCGCTTGATCGATAACACAGGATCGCGCCCCAGCCTCCGGGCCCGGGGTTGCCGGCGCAGGCTCCATCGGTCCAGATCTCGACGGCTGGCGTCAATCGCGCCAGCCATAATCGAAGGCGCTGACGATGTGTCGGTGAAAGCGCAACCTAGCCCGATATTCCAACGGATCTTTTGGCGCGACCAGCGCGCCTGGCGGAACATTGAGCCAATCGACGAGGCGCGTGAGCATGAAACGCAGAGCCGACCCGCGCGCCAGGATGGGCAACGCCTCGACTTCCGCCGATGTGAGGCGCCTCACGAGCTGGTAGCCCTCGATCATCGCCCTGCCCTTGGAGACGTTGAAGTCCCCGTCAGGCTCGAAACACCACGCGTTGAGGCACACGCCAAGGTCGTAGGCGAAGAAATCGTCGCAGGCGAAATAGAAATCGATGAGGCCTGAGAGGCGCTCGCCGAGAAAGAAGACATTGTCGGGGAAAAGATCGGCGTGAATGACGCCGCTCGGCAAGTTTGCCGGCCAAATATCACTCAATGCGGCGATCTCCGCCGCGGTTTCCCCGGCGAGGCCGGGCGCGACTTCGTCGGCCCGGGCTTCGGCCGCGGCGAACAGTGGCGACCAGCCGTCGATGGAGAGCGCATTGGGCCGGCGAAGCGCGAAATCGGAGCCGGCCTCGTGCATGCGCGCGAGCGCCTCGCCGACTTGGCCGCAATGCTGCGCTCGAGGGCGCCGCAGCCACAGACCGTCGAGAAAAGTCACGATCGCCGCCGAGCGCCCCGCCAGGCGGCCGAGCGCTTCGCCATTGCGCGCCCGCACCGGTTGCGGACAGGTCACGCCACGCAAGGCCAAATGCTCCATCAAGCCGATGAAGAACGGGAGGTCGCCTTCGCGCACCCGCTTCTCGTAGAGGGTCAGGATGAAAGGGCCCTTGGCCGTGATCAACAGAAAATTTGAGTTCTCGACGCCCTCCGCTATTCCCTTGCAGGAGAAGACGCGGCCCAGGTGGTAACCGGCGAGAAACGCGCTCAAGGCCTCGTCAGTGACTTCCGTATAGACCGCCATGACGCCTCCGACCGCGGCGGCAACGCGCCGCCCGCGCGTACGACGGCTGTAATCGACGCGGCGGGGACGCGTCAAATGAGTTCCTTTCCCGCGTAGTTCGTCGAAGGATGGGACGCCGACGTCGGCGATCGTCTGCAAGGAGAGCCCCGTTTGGGCGCGCAAGTATATTGGGCCGCCTTCACGCTGTTCGCATCGGCGTCGGGACCCTTACGCGATGCGGCGCGAGCTCATCGGCGCGCTTGGCGTGGTCGGCGCCCCCCAATCTAGGTGACCCCTAGGCGCGCCTCCTCTTCGGACTGCCGTTCACGTTTGTCTTGCTCGCTTTCGTCGCCTCGACGACGGGCGACTCAACCACCACGCCTTCGCTTGACGTGGTTGGGCAAGCTTCGTCGCATCGCGGCGACCCGGACGGGGGCCGCGCAGGTCTGGCGCAAGATGCTGGCAATGACGCTGATTGTCCTGGCGGCGGGCCTGCTCGTTAGCGGCATCGCCCAGGCGGAAATTCCAGCTCGATCGACGGATCGCCGGTCCACTCACGCACGCGCCCACAAACAATAGCGGCCGGCCCGCACGGCGCTGATCAGGCCCTCGGTGTTTCGAGAAGAAGGTCGATGGCGCAATGGCCCGAGGAGGTACGTCCGAGCAAATCTGACGCCAGCTTCGACCTTCGCCTTGGATGGCGCATGGGACGCTCGTTCATGCGCTGCATGACCAGCGTGATGGCTTCGTTACATTCGGCGAGCGAGAAGAGGGCGCTATACGGACAGCTTGAACCGGGGTCTCTGGGAATGTCCGGTGGGCCAAACTATTGTCAAAGGGAGCTGTGGTCACGGTCGTCCAGCCCGCCTCGCCGATTATGCAGCCATCAGCCCAGGCGACATCGACAGCCCGCGGAGGTCTTAGCGAGGTCGTGTCCCGTGCCGGCGGAATGAGTCGCCGCGGTATCGCGTGAACTCCGTCCCGACCTATACCACGAACGTCGATCCAAAAATGCTGTCTCGCGTTCAACGATCCATCGTTATCGACGCCCCAAAAGCAATCACTCCGCGCCTTCAAGGGCGACCAGCGTCGAACCGTTGCCGGCCGCGAGCCCAGCCCGGTGGAGCGCCTGGCTCTGCCCGACGAGCGCGAGGCGGTCACGCGCGCCGTGCTGAATGTGGAACGGCGGCGCCGATCTAGAGACACAAGTAACAGGCGAAGCCGCGATACTCCCTTCGCTACGTTCGTGAATCGGACCGCCGACGAGCCGACGAGTCGGCGTCGTCCATTCCTCGCATGCCGTATGGCCAAGGCGGCGGCTTCATGCAGAATCACCAAGGGCGAAACAAGCGGCGCAGCCGGTGCGGCCGGCGAACTCAAGGCCCTCCGCTCCGTTCGCGCAGGAATCTTGCGACGCCATTGCGCCCAATCGAAAAACGCGCTTCGATGGACCCCGCCGAGAACCGGCCGCGCGGGCCGGGAGGCCGAGAGGCGCAAAGTGCAGATTGCAGGGGAGTTCGATGAAAGCGACCATTTACGTCAGCCTCGGGCTGGCCGCCTTGTTGATGGGTTCGACCGGTGCGTCGGCAAAAACTCTGGTCTATTGCTCGGAAGGCAGCCCGGAGAATTTCCAGCCGGCGATCAATACGACCGGCACCAGCTTCGACGCCGCGCGACCGGTCTACAACCGTCTGACCGAATTCAAACGCGGCACGACCGAGGTCTCGCCCGGTCTCGCTGAAAGCTGGGATATCGCCGACGGCGGTAAGACCATTACCTTCCACTTGCGCAAAGGCGTCAAGTTCCATTCGCTGAAGGACTTCAAGCCGACCCGCGATTTCAACGCCGACGACGTGCTGTTCTCGTTCAATCGGCAGTGGAAGCCCGACAACCCCTATTCCAAGGTGTCGGGCGGCAAATACGACTATTTCAACGACATGGACATGCCCGCGCTGCTCGATACGATCGAGAGGAAGGACGATTACACCGTCGTGTTTCATCTGAAGACGCCGAACGTCGCCATCCTCGCCAATCTCGCGATGGATTTCGCCTCGATCGCGTCGGCCGAATACGCCGACTTCCTGTTGAAGAAGGGAACGCCCGAGCAATTCGATCAGGCGCCGGTGGGCACCGGGCCGTTCTCCTTCGTCGCCTATCAGAAGGACGCCGTGATCCGTTTCAAGAAGAACCCGGATTATTTCGGCGAAAAGGCGCTGGTCGACGATCTCATCTACGCGATCACGCCCGACGCGACCGCGCGCTATGCCAAGCTGAAGGCGGGCGAATGCCATATCAACGCCTATCCGCGCCCGGCGGATCTAGAGGAAATGGAAAAGGACCCGACGCTGAAAGTGATCAACGCCCCGGGTCTGAACATTGCGTTCTGGGCGTTCAACAACACCAAGCCGCCGCTCGACAAGAAGGAAGTGCGCCAGGCGCTCAGCATGGCGATCGACCGCGACGCGATCATCCGCGACGTCTATCTCGGCGCGGGCGAAAAGGCCACGACGCTGATCCCGCGCACGATGTGGTCCTATGACGACAAGATACCGGACTATCCCTATGATCCTGCGAAAGCCAAAGCGATGCTCGCGGCCGCAGGCGTCAAGACGCCGCTCGACATCGACCTCTGGTATCAGCCAGTGCAACGCCCCTACAATCCGAACGGCAAGCGGATCGGCGAGATGATGCAGGCCGATCTCGCCAAGATCGGCGTCAATGCCAAGCTCGTGACGTACGAATGGGGCGAGTACCGCAAACGCGCGCAGGCCGGCGAGGACATGACGGCCCAACTCGGGTGGACCGGCGATAACGGCGATCCCGACAATTTCTTCTTCCTCGACAGTTGTGTAAACGGCAAACCAGTCAACAACAACATCCCGAAATGGTGCAACTCCGAATTCAACGATCTGCTGGTCAAGGCGCGCATCATTCCCGATCAGGCCGATCGCGCCAAGCTCTATCAGCGTATGCAGGTAATCGAGCACGATGAGGCGCCGGAATTGCTCGTCGCCCATTCGATCGTCTTCGAGGCGATGCGGGCCAACGTGACGGGCTACAAGCAAAGCCCGCTCGGCACGCACGAGTTCGAAGGCGTAGATTTGAAGTGAACAGAAAGTACGCAATCCTCCCCTCCCCGTTGTTCATGGGGAGGGGCCGGGGGTGGGGCTCTCTGAGGCCGGAAAGGAACAGCTTCAGTGCTTGTAGACGCGGCCGGCGCCCCACTCCGGACCCCTCCCCGTAAGAACAGGGAGGGGAATTTACCGCCATGCTGATCTATTTCCTGCGGCGCGTCGCGCTGACGATCCCGACCTTCGTCGCGCTGATGTTCCTGACCTTCGT
>JBAQGU010000003.1:0-2967 GCA_049287975.1 Roseiarcus sp. | reverse complement strand
CGACGAGGTCGAGGTCCTTCACCGACCAGCCCGCACGCGCCAGCGCCTTGCGCGAGGCGGGAATCGGCCCGGTTCCCATGATCGCGGGATCGACGCCCGCCGTAGCCCACGAGGCGATTCGCGCCAGTGGCTTCAGGCCGCGCTTGTCCGCCTCTTTCGCGCTCATGAGCACGAGCGCCGCGGCGCCGTCGTTGATGCCCGAGGCGTTGCCCGCGGTCACCGTGCCCTCCTTCGAGAAGGCGGGACGAAGCTTGGCGAGCGCCTCGTAAGTCGTGCCGGGGCGGATGAACTCGTCGTCCACCACCACGACGTCTCCCTTGCGCGAGGCGACGGTGAACGGCGCGATCTCGTCCTTGAAACGGCCCGCCTTCTGGGCCGCCTCGGCCTTGTTCTGCGAGCCGGTCGCGAACCGGTCCTGCTCCTCGCGGGTCAACTGCCACTTCGTGGCGATGTTTTCCGCGGTGTTGCCCATGTGATAGCCGTGGAAGGCGTCGGTGAGGCCATCCTTGATCATCGAGTCGATGAACTTCATGTCGCCCATCTTCACGCCGTTGCGCAGGTGCGCGACGTGCGGAGCCTGGGACATCGACTCCTGGCCGCCCGCGACGATGATCTGGGCGTCGCCGTTGGCTATCTGCTGCAGCCCGATCGCCACCGCGCGCAGGCCGCTGCCACACAGTTGATTGAGGCCGAACGCGGTCTTCTCCTGCGGAACGCCCGCTTTCATCGCCGCCTGCCGCGCCGGATTCTGGCCTTCCCCCGCCTGCAGTATCTGCCCCAGGATGACCTCGTCGACCTCCCCGGGCTCCAGTTTCGCCGACGCCAGAGCGGCCTTGATCGCGGCCGCCCCCAATTCGTGAGCCGGCGTATTGGCGAAGGCGCCGTTGAAGGATCCGACCGCGGTGCGCTTGGCGCTGGCGATGACGATTTCCGTTGCCGACATGGGGTTCTCCGTAAATCAAAACTGGCGACGACTGTCGCGGTCGCCTTGGGCTCGGCGCTGACTTCTACACGATCGCCGCGTTCGCGCCACTGGTCCTTAGATAGAGAGCGGGTCGCGCGGAGCAAGCCCGGAGATCGATTCGCTCGATTCCCCCGGTTGCCGACGGCCGCCTTGCAGTGCAATAAGTCTATTCCCCGGACCGAAAAACGACTATCCTGCCGACTTCCGTCCGGGCGTTTCCCCGCCGAGCTTGTGCGTCATGTCGAATTCAACGTCGCCGATCACCATCAAGAAGTATGCGAATCGGCGTCTCTATAATACGGCCTCCAGCGCCTATGTGACGCTCGCGGATCTTGCCAAGATGGTGAAGAACGGCGAAGATTTCGTGGTCTACGATGCTAAGACCAATGAAGAAATCACGCGCTCCGTGCTGACCCAGATTATTTTCGAGCAAGAGGCGATCGCGGGCCAGTCGGTTTTGCCGATTACGTTCTTACGACAGATTATTCGGTTCTACGGCGACAGCGTGCAGGCGTTGCTGCCGAGCTATCTCGAATATACTATCGACCGTTTCACTGGCGAGCAGCAGAAGATGCGCGACGCCGCCAACGGCGCCTTCGGCCATGGCCCTTTCGCGGCGTCGTCATTTGGCGCTCTCGAGGAGCTGACGCGCAAGAACCTGGCCGCCTTCACCCAGGCGCTCGGTCTTTTTTCGCCCTTCGTCGCCGGGCCGGCCCAGGTTCAAGCGCCCCGCGAGACGAACGCCCATTCGGATATCGATGAACTGCGCACGCAACTCAGCGATATGAAACGGCGGCTGGACGATCTGACGGAAAAGAGCTGACCCGCGCGCAACTTCTAAGCGAGCGAAAATGACATGGAAATCAGCGACTAACCAGTTTGTCTTTTTAGCATTTGCGGTATGTTCAGGCCGCCTCTCGAAATCCTCGCTTCCCGCCACTAAACTCGATGCGTGGAATTCTCGGGCCTCACACCTCTCCGCCATTTGGGTCGGCCAGCCGGTGCAGCCGATCCGCCGCCGCGATGGCGAAGCGCAGCATTACCGCGCGGCGCGTCGCTGGGGCGATCGTCCTCGCTTCCGCCTCGCGGACGATCTCGGCGCCATAGCGGTCGGCGACGATCAGGCCGGCCTCATCGGGCATGATCTCGCGCGGCATCGTGTCGGAAATGGCGAAATACAGCCGATCACAATGCGCGACGTACTCGCGCCACTTCTGGTCGGCGCGAAAGTCGGCGACCGACGACTTGATCTCGACGATCAGCAGCGCGCCGTCCCCAGCGAGCGCGACGACGTCGGCGCGGCGGCCGTCGAGCAGCGGCAGTTCGGTAACGCTCGCGTAGCCGCGCGCCCTTAGCAGCCGGCGAACGCTGCGCGCGATCTGTAGCGCGGTTTCGGATTGACGGCCGTCGGCGTGCGGCGGGAACATGGCTAGGGTGGACCCCTTCTCCCCTTGCGGGAGAAGGTGGCGCGAAGCGCCGGATGAGGGGTCGGGCCGTCACGTGCATTTGCAACAAAAAGACCGCCATAGCTCATAGTCAGCAAACCTCTCTCGCAATCGACGAGAGCCGACGCCGGACGGCGCCAACCCCTCATCCGGCCCCATAGGGCGTTCGAAGAACGCCCGTCTTTCGACGAGCTATGGGGCCACCTTCCCCCGCAAGGGAGGAAGGGGCAAATGCCTCACGCTTTCGCGTCCGCCAGCATCAGCTCTGCCGCCTTTTCCGCGATCATCAAGGTCGGGGAGTTGGTGTTCCCCGACGTGATGCGGGGCATCACCGAGGCGTCGGCGATTCGGAGCCCCGTCAGACCTCGCACACGCAAGTGGACGTCGACGACCGCCGTTGGATCGCTGTCCCGCCCCATTTTGGTGGTGCCGACGGGATGGAAGATCGTGGTTCCGATTTCGCCGGCCGCCTTCACGAGATCTTCCTCGCTCGTCAGCGCGGCGCCAGGCAGATATTCTTGCGGCTTGAAGGGCGCGAGCGCGGGCGCGTCGGCGATT
>JBAQGU010000002.1:0-2936 GCA_049287975.1 Roseiarcus sp. | reverse complement strand
CGCCCGTACCTCGCAATATTACCATCTCTTGCTGCACGACGCGCCGGCCTTGCGCGAACGCTCGGCGCTGTTCAAAGCGATCATGTATGGGCAGGGCGGCCTGCCTCGCGCCGATCGCGAATTGGGCGCGACGGTCGAGTCGATCCTCAACGGCTGCGTCTATTGCACCTCGGTGCATGCGCGGTTCTTTATCCAGCTCGCCAAGCGCCAAGACGTGATCGACCGTCTGTTCGCCGATGGCGTCGGCGCGGAGCTCGAGCCGCGCCAGCGCGCCATCGCGGATTTTTCCGCCAAGCTCGCGCAGACGCCGCCGCAGGCCGGCGCCGCCGAAATCCGAGCCTTGCGCAACGCCGGCCTCTCCGATTCCGACATCGCCGATCTCGCCGATGCGGTCGCGATGTTCGCCTGGGCGAACCGTCTGATGCTGACACTCGGTGAACCGAAGAGGGCGTGAGGGCGACGTCAACACGTCAAAATACGAGGGCGACGCCTCGTTCGGGCTGAGCGGTGATTGCAGCGGCGCCGAGGATCGCGCTTTTCGTTTGCGGCGAGAATTCCGACTTCTGTTTTCATCGCCGCTGACCGAGGTCACTTTCTTCGCCGGTCCCGCAATCCCTTCGACCAACTCGTCAATCAACCCGCAGAATTGCTGCGGCCGCCGTCGGAGAGTGACAGCGACGAAATCTCAACCGCCGCCACCTGTCGCCAACCAACTAGCCCACCAAACAAAAAAGGCCCCGAGACGCTCATGACGTCGGGGGGCCTCGACTGAATACGCGCGCACCAGCGAGCGCGAGGAAACAGCACAACCAAACCTCATCGCGACGAAGCCGGCAAATTGGCTGTCACCAGTTGCGGTGCCCGTAACCGTAGCCGTATCCGTAGCGGTGGCCGTAGCCGTATCCGCCGTAGCGGTGGCCATAGCCGTAACCATAACCGCCGTAACCACCGTAACCGCCATAAGAGCTGTAGCCATACGAGGGATAGCTGTTGTAGCCGTACGAGGGGTAGCTATTGTAGCCGTACGAGGGGTAGCTGTTGTAGCCATACCCACCATAGCCGCCGTAACCATATCCGTCCTCGGCGGAGGCCTGGGTGGAGGCGAGGCCGGTTGCGCCGAGCGTGGCGGCAGCGGCGATCGCGACGAGAGTCTTCCTGAAGGCGTTCATACTCATCTTCTCCCACTGAGATGTCGAACCGGGTGGCGCGACCAACTAACAAGCTTTGTCTAGGATAGGACCGTAGATTCGTCTGTGGCCCGCGCCACACTCCACAGCAGCACTGCGGAAATGCCGACGTCGAGCAGCCGCTTGTCCTCCACCGCGATCGCGCCGGGTTGCGCGACCGCGTGGTCGGTTTGCGCCGGGATTTGGCGATTCGCGCCAAATCCTCTAATCCCCTTCGCTCGCTAGACGGCGCTCCGGCGCCGCGCTCCTTCATTCGGAATCCGGCTCGACCTTCATGACCGACGCGCCCGAAGGCCCCGATTATTCGCGGACCTTGTTTCTGCCCAAGACCGATTTCCCCATGCGCGCCGGACTGCCGCAGAGGGAGCCGGAGATTTTGGCGCGTTGGGGGCGCGAGAACCTCTACTCCGCGTTGCGCAAGAGCAGCGGCAACCGTCCGAAATTCGTGCTGCACGACGGACCGCCCTACGCCAACGGCAATATCCACATCGGCCACGCGCTCAACAAGATCCTGAAAGACATGGTGGTGCGCTCGGAGCAGATGGCGGGCAAGGACTCCAACTATGTGCCGGGCTGGGATTGCCACGGCCTTCCCATCGAGTGGCGGGTCGAGGAGGAGTTCTATCGCAAGAAGGGCAAGCCAAAGCCCGACTTCAAGGATTCCGCAGCGATCATCGCGTTCCGCAAGGAATGCCGCGCCTATGCCGAGCACTGGCTCTCCGTGCAGCGCGAAGAATTCAAGCGGCTCGGAGTAATGGGGGATTGGGACCACCCCTATTCCACCATGAGTTTCGCCGCCGAGGCGCAGATCGCGCGCGAAATCCACAAGTTCGCGGCCAACGGCCTGCTGTATCGCGGCTCGAAGCCGGTGATGTGGAGCGTGGTCGAGAAGACCGCGCTCGCCGAGGCGGAAGTCGAGTACGAGGAATATACGAGCGATACGGTTTATGTGGCGTTTCCGATTGTTCCCTCGCACGACGGTGTATATCCGGGGATTCATCGTGAAGAAGGCCAAGCTCCGACTGGAGAGGAGGTTGCCGACTTGCTGATGCGTTCTCGGGTTCTGACCTGGACGACGACCCCGTGGACAATCCCAGGGAATCGGGCCATCGCGATGTCGCCCAAGATCGAATACGCAATCATTGAAGTAACTTCAGCGCCAGATCAAAATTGGGCCGCCGCAGGCGATCTCTTCGTCGTCGCAACGAACCTCGCCCCTGAGGTGATGAAGGCCGCGAAGGTTGGTAGCTATGAGCAGCGCGTAGTTCTGAGACCTGCGGATTTGTGGGGAGCGACTTGCGCTCATCCCCTGCGGGGTAGCGGATACGATTTTGATGTTCCGATGCTGTACGGTGACCACGTTACCGACGACGCTGGGACGGGCTTCGTGCACACCGCGCCGGGTCACGGCCGCGAGGACTTCGACCTCTGGACTTCCGTGGAGACGCAGCAACTACTCAGAACTCGCCATATCAACCCCCGCATCCCGTACACCGTCGACGAGAACGGCGCGTTCACCGCCGACGCGCCCGGCTTCGAAGGCAAGCGCGTTCTCACCGAAAAGGGCGATAAGGGCGACGCCAACGAGGCCGTCATCAAAGCCTTGATTGCGGCGGGCAACCTCGTCGCGCGCGGAAAACTCAAACACCAGTATCCGCATTCCTGGCGCTCGAAAAAGCCCGTCATCTTCCGCAACACGCCGCAATGGTTCATCGCGATGGACAAGCCGATCACTGCTGTAGACGCGGG
>JBAQGU010000001.1:0-1913 GCA_049287975.1 Roseiarcus sp. | reverse complement strand
GCTCGGCAGGACGTGAATGAGGAAGCGGCGAATGAACTCGGCGACGGGAAGCGTCATCGTCTTTTGGCGATCGCGACCTTTGATCCGGTAATCCTTCCATTTGAACGTCACGGCGCCGTCTCGGAGTGCGATCAGCCGGCTGTTGGCGATGGCGACGCGATGGGTGTAGCGCGCCAGGTAGGCCAGAACGGCCGCGGGTCCGCCGAACGGTCGCTTGGCATAGACGACCCATTCGGCCTTGCGCAAAGACGCGAGAAACGCCGTGAACGCGTCGCGCGCCGAGAGATCGGCGTGGCCTCCAACGAACTGCAACTGGCCGGCGTCGAAGACGGCCAGGAGTTTTTCGAGGAAAAGACGGCGGAACAGCCGCGAGAGGACGCGCACGGGCAGAAAGAAGCCGGGCCGGCAGGCGACCCAGCACAGACCGTCCAGCGAGAGGCCGCCCCCAGGGGCGATCATGTGAACATGGGGATGATGGGTCAGCGCCGAACCCCAGGTATGCAGAACCGATATGGCGCCGACGCGGGCGCCCAGGTGTTTGGGATCGGCGGCGATCGTCATCAGCGTTTCGGACGAGGCCTTGAACAGCAGGTCATAGACCGCCGCCTTGTTGTGATAGGCGATGTCGGCGACGGCGGCCGGCAACGTGAACACGAGGTGATAATAGGGAACCGGCAACAGTTCGGCCTCCCGCTCGGCGAGCCACGCTCGGGCCGCCGCGCCCTGACACTTCGGGCAATGGCGGTTGCGACACGAGTTGTAGGCGATGGCCTCGTGGGCGCAGTCCTCGCAGCGCACAACATGGCCGCCGAGAGCTGCCGTGCGGCAGTTCTCGATCGCCGACATCGCCTTCAACTGGCCGAGGCTCACATGGCCGGCGTTGGCCTCACGCCAAGCTTGGCCATGGCCGCGGAAGATATCCGCGACCTCCAGGGCGAGACGAGCCACAAGAAGCGGGCGTCAGGCGGGCGCTTCCGGCTCGGCGGGGCTTCCCGCCGGGATCTTGGCCAGGTTCAGATCGAGCCGCTCCAGCGGACTCGTCACGTCGCGGATCGTGTTGACGGCGACGCGCGTATAGAGCGCGGTCGTTTCGAGCTTGGCGTGTCCGAGCAGAACCTGGATGACCCGGATATCGACGTTCTGTTCGAGCAGATGGGTTGCGAAGCTGTGGCGCAAAGTGTGCGGCGACACGCGCTTGGCGATTCCCGCCGCCCGCGCCGCGGCGGAAACCGCTCGACAGAGCTGCCGGGCCGACATTGGGTTGACCGGGTCGAGCCCTGGAAACAGCCAACCCCGTGGGCGAGCCACCTGCCACCAATCGCGCAGCAGCTCCAGCAGTTGCGGCGAGAGCATGACGAAGCGATCCTTGCGCCCCTTGCCTTGCTCGACGCGGAGCAACCTGCGCTTGCTGTCGATGTCGGAGACCTTCAACGCGACGACCTCGGACACGCGCAGACCGGCTCCGTAGGCCACGCCGAGCGCTGCCTTGTATTTGACGCCAGGGGCAGCCGTGAGAAGTCGAGCCACCTCCTCCGGGCTCAAAACGACCGGAACCCTGCGCGGTTCGCTCACCAACGTCAGACGCCGGACCAGATCGTCGCGTTCGAGCGTCACCTTGAAAAAGAACCGCAGCGCGACGACCGTCGCATTGACGACTCCCGGGCTCACATGGGTCTTCGTCATGTGCTGTTGAAACAGACGAAGGTCCTCGGCGCCGGCGGTTTCGGGCGAGCGGCCCAGGAAGGCCGCGAAGTTCTTGACGTAACGGATATAGTCCGTCTGGGCTTTCTCCGCGAAATGACGCGCCGTCATGTCTTCGATCATGCGCTGGCGCAACGGACTGATGGGCTTGTCGGTCATGGCGATAACTCCTGTCTCGCATGAGGTTTCGGAACCCCATGATCTTGAGACAG